>NZ_JACSOE010000128.1:0-6924 GCF_014349115.1 Alteromonas sp. BZK5
AGGCTCCAAGCTGAAAGTAAACCACCTCCGCAGCCATTTATTGGTGTGGTCTACAGAGGATTATGTCTTTTTAGAGGGGAAAATCCCTAGAACCCCAATACGCTTTTTAACTCCGGCATTACTGTTAACCCGTTGCCAGTAAGGCGGCTCCAGCCGGGTTGCCGGTAAACGCACCCCACCATGAATTTTTTCTACCCGACCAGAAGACGCTAACAGCTTAATATCACGCCGAATAGTTTCTTCAGACACCGCAAACTGTCTGGATAGCTTTGACACGGACATTGACCGGTGTAACTCCACCAACTCAAGAATTGCTGTTTGTCAGTCTGCCATAGAAGCCCCTTTTATATTATGGCAATAAGTATATCCGGTTCCCGAGCACACTCAACGAAAAGCCACACAAAACCACAAAATGTCACAAATATTCACAAGAATTGTCATATTTCAGGCCTAATCTGACCACCCTAAATGTCGAGCGTGACCTTTCCGACATTCACAGTCATACATAAATCCCATACACAAGGAACTGAAATGAAAAAGCCTGGCTGCTTTGCGCTTTCACCACTAATGCTTGCAATGGCAACATCGGTGGCTACTGCCCAGAACAATCCTGAACAACAGGAAAAAACACAGAAACCTGAGCAAATTGTTGTTATTGGTCAGAAACAAACGTTTGCCTCAAACACTGTTTCAATGGATATGATTTCACGTCGTCCAGCGAATGCCTCGGTAAACACTGTGGTACAGGAACTGCCAGGCGTTATCGTTCAGGAAGCTGATACTTTCGGTTCTTCAGACTGGATGACCAACATCCGAATGCGGGGCTTTAATACCAGTAATGGCCAGATTGGTACCACGCTGGATGGCTTGCCAAACGGTGGCTCAGGCTACGGGGGGGGTAGTAAAGCCAACAAATTTATTGACGTATTCGATCTTGAAACCGTTGAGGTGAGTCAGGGTACCGCCGATATCAGTTCACGTTCCAATGAAGCCCTTGGCGGTACGCTAAACTTCATCACGACTGACCCAATGTCGGAACAAAACGTCAGCCTTTATTACATGGCTGGAGATCAGGATGCCAGCAAATTCCGTTTCCGCTACGATTCTGGTGAAATTGCTGAAAATACATACTTTTTCATCAGTGGCTCATCCTCTGAAAACAAGGACGTGTGGGATAACGCAGCCACGACCGAAAAAGATTACCTGACCGGTAAGCTCATCAGCGAAATCAACGGCTATAACATCACTGCATTTGCAACGTATAACGATTCTAACGAAAACGAGTACGAGTATATATCCCTTGAACAGTTCGCCGAGAATCCTCGCCATGATGCCCTGCACGCCAACTGGACTGGTCTGCCAAGCCTGGATGAGAACAACCGTAACGGCTGGCGAGCTCTGCGAGATAACCGTTTTTATAGCCTGAAACTGGATAGAGATTTTGGTGATTTCGCTTTTAACACCTCCGCTTACTTCCACCGTATGGAAGGCCGCGGCGACTGGATCCCACCTTACGTAACCGATGTAGATGGCGACGGCACATTAACCGCTGAATTATCCGGCGATACGCTTTACGGCGATTATAATGGCGATGATTTTTTCTTTGTAAACGCCGGCACTACTATACCAGGAACAGTGATGAGCAACTGTACGGGTCGATTTGGCTTAAGTGCGGCAAAGGATCCTGAATGTTATGAGGGCAATGTTGAACCAGTCAGCTCTTACCGCACCTCGAATTACTCAAACCGTCGCTACGGTCTGACCGGTGATGCGTCTTATAATTTTTCCACGGGGGATGTCGCCCACATTCTGCGCGTCGGCTTCTGGTATGAGAACTACGATGCAGATGTCACTCGTCAATGGCATCTGATTAATAACCCACAAACCAGCATTGAATTCAGCAAGACTCCATACTGGGTGCAATACAAGACCGAAGCCAATACTAAAGAACTGATGTACTACATTCAGGATAACATTGAATTCGGCCCTCTGGCTGCCAGTATTGGTGTAAAACAATTCCAGGTAGACACCACCGTCGATCATTTCTACAACGACGACCGCACAGGTCAGCTGGATAACACCTCTGATCCGCTGCTTTATCTGGGTGCAACATACACCACACCAATTGATGGACTGGAAGTATTTGCAGGGTACTCGGAAAACTACAAGTCCATCGTACCGGGCATTATCGATTCTGGTTTGTCTAACAACGAACTGGGTACCATTGATCCGGAGACCTCAGATAACATTGAATTAGGCTTGCGGTATAACAACCGTGACTTTAAAGCCGCTGTTACGTTCTATGATATCGAGTTCGATAACCGAATCGTTCAGCTCGATACCAGCGTACTGGAAGGTATTGACTACAAGGAAGAAGTGGACGGCTCTTATATTAATGCCGGTGGTCAAAAAAGCCAGGGCGTAGAATTGCTGGCCTCTTACCAGCTAACCAGTGCACTGCGTCTGTCAGGTTCTTACACATATGATGATTCAGAGTATCTGGGTACCGGTGATACCGGACTGGATGCGGAGTCAGGCATTGTAGCGGGTAACCGCGTATACGGTGGCCCGAAGAACTTTTACTCACTGGCGGTGGATTATATGGGAGATGCATTGAGCTCTGGCTTGTCTTTGCGCCACATTGGTGATCGTTACATCAACTTCGAAAATTCCGCGTCTGCACCAGCCTACGACGTGATTGACGCATACATTGGGGCGGATTTCACGGATGTGGTTCCACAGCTAAAAGAGGTGCATGTTCGTCTTAACGTCAACAACTTGCTGGACCGTGAATACATCATTGGTGTAGGCACCAACAGCGTTTACCCGGGTTCACCCCGCACCGTATCACTGACAATAGGCGCAGACTTTTAACTGGTCTGCCTTTAAATTGACATAATACGCCAATAGCATTCCTTCGCATCTCGCGAAGGAATGCATTTTTTCGGATTCAAGGTACTTATATGGCCGATATTAACCGTCGTCAGTTTCTCGCCGCCGCAGGAGCCACCAGCGCCTTCGCCGCGTTCCCATCTATTGCCCGGGCGCTTTCGATTCCTGCGAAAGTGAACACGGGTACGATAAACGATGTAGAACACGTGGTGATCCTGATGCAGGAAAACCGGTCATTTGATCACTACTTTGGTACCCTTTCAGGCGTTCGAGGGTTTTCAGACCCTTATCCGGCACCAGCGAAGGCAAGAGAGAAGCAACAGGCCAGAAATGTCTTTCTGCAGCAAAACACCACTAAAGCCGGACCGGAATGGGTGACACCGTTCCCACTGAACACCCGTCAGAACTTTGCCCATATGAGGGTTGAAGGAACCCCTCACTCCTGGCCAGATGCACAGTATGCCTGGGATCACGGCCGCATGAGCCAGTGGCCGGATGCCAAATATCTGCATGCCATGGGTTATTTCGAACGCGACGACATACCGTTTCAGTTCGCACTGGCCGAGGCATTTACCCTGTGTGATGCCTATCATTGCTCAGCTCATGTGGGTACCAATACTAACCGCTTATTCCTTTGGTCAGGTACGAATGATGGCAACGCACTAAATGGTGGCCCGGCAATAGGTAATTCTCACGATAACCTTCCTGAAAATGGCGGATACCCGGAAGCTTACACCTGGAAAACATATGTAGAGCGTTTACAGGAAGCTGGTATCGATTGGACCATCTATCAGGATATGGCAGATAACTTTACTGACAATCCGCTGGTCGGTTTCAAAACCTTTCAGGACTCGTTTGCTGGTCTGCCAGGCAGTGACCCCGAATTGGCCCGCCGGGGACTAACGACCCGGGCGCTGGACGCTCTGCGGTCAGATGTAAGCAACGGTGCGTTACCACAAGTGTCATACATAATCGCGACAGCGCAAGGCTCAGAGCATCCAGGGCCGTCCAGCCCGGCTCAGGGCGCGGCTTATATCGCCGAAGTACTTAATGCACTCACGGCCGTGCCGGAGGTGTGGTCGAAGACCGCCCTGTTTATTATGTTTGACGAAAACGATGGCTTTTTTGACCACATGCCGCCACCAGCCCCACCATCTCCTGGTGCAGACGGTAAGTTCGCTGGCATCTCGCAGATAGCGACAGAGGGTGAATACCACCAGCATTTTTCTGCAGCGGATAAGAATCTGGAACATGCCGATCTACTGGGCAACCCCTACGGTCTCGGCCCACGGGTTCCTGCGTATGTTATATCGCCATGGAGTCGTGGAGGATATGTGAGTTCAGAGGTGTTGGACCACACCTCAGTAATTCGTTTTCTGGAGCAACGCTTTGGTGTGACTGAACCCAATATTTCTGCCTGGCGCCGGGCAGTATGCGGTGATTTCCTCAACGCATTCGACTTTAAAACGCCGAATCACACAAGCCTACCGGTATTTCCGAATCCAGGTAATGACGCCCAAATGGCTGGGGAATTACCCGAGCGTACCGTGCCAACCATTCCAACTGATATGTCAATGCCAACGCAGGAAAAAGGGCGCCGCCCACAGCGGGAGAATTTGTACAACATTAATGTTGAGTTTGCTGCACAAGATGACTCGCTGAAAATAACGTTTATCAATACCGGTAGCCGCGCGACAGTGTTTCACGTGTATGATCGGTGTAATTTAGACGCCATTCCAAAACGCTTTACCATTGCTCGTTCCAGAAGTTATAGCGATACCTGGAAAGCTGCGGACGGAATGTACGATCTTCAGATCATGGGGCCGGAAGGTTTTCATCGTCGCATCTGCATACCTCGTGATCAATTGTTAACGCTCAATCATATTTCTTTGCGTATAACGCCTGAAGGTTGCTTCCTGACCACGCAAAAAGAAGGCTTTGCGGTAGCGCTGAATAATACAAAACGGGAACAAAAACCACTGCCAATTGCAGCGAGAATACCCGTACCATTCGATACCAACGGTCGATATGATCTCACGCTGTCACTTGGGGGGACCGAAACCGCTTTTATTGAGTGTGCAGGCCGGCTACCGGTTTAAGGTAAATAGCGCCGGAACATTCAGCAATTCGCATTATCACGATGACAACTCGCAGCCTGAGTTCGTCATCATGCCGGCCCCGGAAAGCTTCCTGTAAACTGCCGATTCCGCCCGGGTGATATGGTTAAGAGTATAAGAAATATTAACGCTATGTACTACCCACTGTGTCAGCTGTATTTAAGGCCAGTTGCACGTGTGTCAAATGGGTACTTTTCAGGAATCAGTGAAGTAGTTGTCATCAAGATAGACGCAATATAACTGGTCTTTGGTACTGAAATCCGCAATGAGATATGTGAAAGCCCTTACCTCAACATGTTGCATGTTCAAGTGATGGTCTGTTTTTTGTGCTTCATGCGCCAAAATCGAAGTCGCGTTGAATGATGTAGTCACTGAATGAGGCTGTGGCTGGTGGAGCTCGAAGTGGCGGCATTAGAGAATCGTTTTTTGCTTCAAGAAGAGTCTGCTTGTCAAGGTGCGCCAAAATCTTATGGATAACAGCCGGATCCGTAATACAAGTAATAATTTTGACGTTGGTTTTTTCACAAGCCTCACAGACTGTGATGTCAATATTGAATACTCTTTTTAACCTTTGTGCCCACGACATGCTTCGCGCATGGTATGGTTTATCTGAATCTTTCAGATGCTCTGCTAAGCGAGGGCTATTCTTACCGCGTTGTGAAGCCGTTACCTCGGCACGCACCTTAGCATTGGGAGCAAACACGCCATAAAACCTCGTAAGGTTTAGCCTCGGCACTGGCACCAGTGCCGCGAGCTTGCCTATGAAATCCAAGGGAGTAAAAAAGACATGTGTGGTACCGTCTTGATAGGGAGTTTTCAGTTGATATCTTACTTTTCCTGAATCGGTTAGACTCAATCGTTGCTCGCTTAACGCTGGCCTTGAGATATATCTGCATAGCCTTTCCAGTTTGTCAGTTTGATGGCTGTCTGCAAACACCCCAGCGTGTAAGCTAAAACCGTTTATTTGAGCTAATTGACCGTAATGTTGTTCGTCTTTGGCAGGTAAGGTTTGCAAGGCAAAGACTTTTTTGCCTGTATCTGGTCCTACAGCAATGCGGTAATTGACAGAGGCTGCTTGCAAGGGCAGTAAACTATCTTCGTCATCCATGGGTAAATCGAGAAATGTGTTGTCCATATCCCGTTGAACGAGCCCGGCCTTCTCCAAGTAGGTCGCGATGCGATGGCTAATGACATTCACGAGGGTTTCCATATCATTGTGGTTTGGTGCTTTAACGCACTTGAATTTGGACTGTCCACACTCCTGAGTGATAACGCCTTCCAAAAAGAGCATGTGAAAGTGAATATTGAGATTCAGTGCACTACCAAATCGCTGAATGTAAGTCACCGCTCCTGTGTTTGCTTGCTTCTTAAGATACCCAGCCCGATGCACAATATCGCAAGAAATAGCACGATGAATGATTTGCATGATTTTACTTAAGTGTTTGGGATACCTAGCTAGAAGTAGACGAAGCGGGATGGGTAAACTCAATACCCATTGGCGTACAGGGTAACCGTGAAGAACATCTTCAACTAACAACTTGGCACTTTCTGCCATCCTTCTTGCACCGCAACTTGGGCAAAATCCCCTGCGTTTGCAGCTGAACGCCAGCAGTTTCTCATGCTTGCAGTCGTCACAAACTACACGCAAAAAACCATGCTCAAGCCGACCACACCTAAGAAACTCTTCAAACTCTTTTACCACATGAAGTGGTAACGACTTCCCTTTTTGTGAAAGCTGCTTCTGAAATTCTGGGTAGTGGCGTTCGACCAATTGATACAGTAACGTCTGCTCTGGACGATGTCGTTTATAGGTATGAGGGGTTCTAGGGATTTTCCCCTCTAAAAAGACATAATCCTCTGTAGACCACACCAATAAATGGCTGCGGAGGTGGGTTACTACTTATAAGTGTGGCAA
>NZ_JACSOE010000129.1:0-6820 GCF_014349115.1 Alteromonas sp. BZK5
GAGAGTATCTATAACCGCGGGGCGAAAGTCACTTATCGACCAGCGCTTGAGTGGCGCTTGAGTGGCGCTTAAGTTGAAATCGCTGAAGTGAGTTTGTGCCTCAACGATTTAAACAGAATATCTGATTTCTCTTTCAAGTTACCGGTGAATTTATATTTATCGGGTGTGTTTATTTATATAGCTCCTCAAGCCTCCTCAATTTTCTAGTATTTCTGGTTAGCCCCCGTTATAACGTTAATGGAACTGGACAAAAGGAAAGTATTGTGGCGGCTACTTAAAGCGTTCAAGTTCTACCGCAGTATCTGAATTATAGAGTTAGAGACGCGCCCAAAAATTTGCATGGTTGTAGGCAATCTCCCTCATCATGACTATTTCCTAAATTCTGCCGATGAACGGGCTATTCTAATTACAAATCAGCCTCAACTGTTTACCAATTCGCGAAAATCCATTATTCTCCATATTGGTTATGTTTAATGCTTAAGAAATGTTTAAATCCATATCAAAAGTAATATTAGTGTTTACAGTGCTATCTGCCCTCGTCGGGCAAGCGATGGCTGTAGATACTATGAGTTTTGAAATGGCTATTGACAACAAACATTACAATAGTAATTCTGAATCGAATTGCTCTACGAACATGAGCCATGGTATGAGAGTAGATTCTAGCAGTTCGGAGAACGCTAGTATTAAAGATTGTTGCAACACTTCGGAATGCACATGCCCACCAGGTGGTTGTACTCATGCTCCCGTCCTTATAGCTTCCATGATGACTGTTCAACACCCAGTGGTGCCGGACGCTTCATTTGGCTTGTTCTTCCAACAGCCAGTTTCAGTAACATCCTCACTTTTTCGCCCACCGATATTTGCCTAACACGGGGTCAGTGCGTCCAAATTTAACGCACAATTTGTTTCAGTTCCTGTTTATTATCTAGGTGCTAGCGTACCTATATGTGCCAGCTTTGTCTGGAGGCAAAAATGTTAAAAAAAATCATCTATCAAGCTGCGGTATTACTGCTAATTCTACCTAGCATTGCCATGGCAAATATCCACCATGGCGCAAACGACGTCTTCGAATTATTAGTTTATAAATCACCATCGTGTGGATGTTGCAAAAAGTGGATAACCCATCTAGAAAACCAAGGGTTTCAACTACGTACAAAGGACTTTCATAACTTGAGCGACATCAAGAACGAATACGGAATTTCGCCAAATCTTCGCTCTTGCCATACCGCTGTTACAGAAAACGGCTTTGTATTTGAAGGCCATGTCCCTTCTAAGTTTATAAAACGATTCTTGTTAGAAGAACATCCAAAGGCTATCGGGTTATCTGTTCCAGCTATGCCAGTAGGTTCACCCGGAATGGAAGTAGCAGAGCAGTTTATGCCTTATACCGTTTTCATTATATATCAAGATGGGAGCTACGAACCTTACGCGAAAGTAGAAAGCTACGACAGTCAATTCGATTGAAGTCAAAGTTAAACAAATAAATGCGCACTTTTGACAATCAAAGCAATTTTAATTTTTAAAAACCGAATATTAACCAAAGATAGAGGTAATCATGAAAGCACTTGTTAAATCATTTGCAATATTTAGTGTACTGCTAAGCAGCGTGGCATTAGCACATGAGGCTATAGAAATTAAATCTAGCACACCAAGCAAAAATGCAATGCTGATGGAGGCCCCAATGGAACTATCAGTCAGCTTTACCAAGGGAGTTAGATTAATAAAAGTAGTTTTAAAAGATAGTGAAGGTGCAAAAGTTGATTTTGGCTTTGAACCTCCGAAAGAGGTTGCAACGGATTATTCTTGGACCTTACCTAAATTACGTCCAGGTTCATACAATGTTGAGTTCATCATGCTTGGCTCCGATGGGCACAAGATGAAAGATAGTTTTGGATTTATGGTGCACTAAAAAGGGGATTCAGCTGTGGAAATGTATATCTGGAACACTGTAATTGTAGTGTCAAAGCTAATGTTTTATTTAGGTTTCGCGGCCACAGCTGGATATACATTTTTCTGGCGAGATATTAACGATAATAGCACAAATTATACAACGCCATCTTATAGCGCTGTATGGGTAAAGGTTTGTGTCTTTGTTGCGTTTATTTCTAATGCAGTGTGGTTTATCGCGAACACTGGAGCGATGGTAGAAGAGGGAATTCAAGGCGCACTTGACCCCTTTATGCTTAAGATAATGTTGAGTTCTCCTATCGGTGAAGTCACCTTGTATCGTGCGGGGGGGTTAGCCGTAGCTTTAATAACTATCTACTTATTGAAATTTAAACCTCTTAAACCTTTCCTAAGGTTAAAGTCTTGCTTACTTGTGCTGTGTCTATTCACTCTCTCGTACACATTTACTTTAACCGGCCACGTTTCTGAATTAGGAAGTATTGCTCGAATACTACTTATGGTTCACGTATTTGTTATGGCTTGGTGGTTTGGTGCATTGATTCCGTTAAAGCTCTCCTGCCATTACCAGAGCTACGAAAAGCTTTATAAATTAATGGATAGGTTTGGTACGCAGGCGGCCGTATTGGTTACCTTATTATTATCTGCAGGCATTTGGCTAGCTATTCAATTGGTAGGTAGTTTTGAAGGGTTATTTAGCTCCATATATGGGCAAACTCTTCTTGTTAAAATGTTCCTTGTAACTAGCATTCTAGCTATTGCTATACGGCACAAACTGAAATTAGTCCCAAAACTTAAAAGTGGCTCGGGAAGCGAAGCACTCTCAAAATCCATTTCATTAGAGTTAACAATAGCAGTTGCTATTTTAATCATTACTTCTGGGCTTACGAGTATTGTAGGTCCCGAAAGATAAAACTTAGAAGAGAAATTCAAATGAAAATTAAATTATTAGTCTTACTATTTATCATGCCCGTAATCATGAGTTTTGCTGCTAGTGCCCATGAAAAAGAACATCATGAGAAAGGTATGTTTAGTGGGTTAGATACGCCTGCAGCTAAAATAGTTATTGCATTCCATCACGCGCTTAATACGGGAGACAAAATCACTGCGAAGAGCCTACTGGCGGATGATGTGACTATTTATGAAGGAGGCGGAGTTGAGAGGAGCGCAGATGAATATGCTCAACATCATATGAATTCAGATATGGAATATCTATCGTCAGTGACAAATAAAGCGTTGGAGCATCAAGTCAAAGTTCTGGGCAACACAGCAATCTCCGCATCGCGGTTTCTGGTCAATGGGATGTTTAAGGGGGAAGAGAGAGACTACCAAAGTATGGAAACAATTGTCTTAATCAACACCGAAGGAGAGTGGAAAATCAAACATATTCATTGGTCAAATTGATTCGATTAACTACCCGAGAGAGCTCGTATGAAAAAATTTTTAATCATAATCATTTCGTCTTTGTTATCTTTTTTTCACTTTCGCTCATGATAACAATGCAACTGATAAAGATCAGATAAAAGACATTATAAAGCAAATTGAATATGGCTGGGAGAATGGAGACGGTGCCCCCTTTAAAAAGCACTTTTTCGACTTTAAAGGCGCAAGATACTTTGAATCTGGCGGACAGAATGTAGGGTTAAGTGACTTGATAGAGCATCATGTTGAACCAGAAAAGGATGCCTTAGTTTTCTTAAGTTTAGATTTTTCTAACATTCAAACTCATGTAGAAGATGATTTTGCTTGGACACTCGTTGATACAACCGTTCAAGGAGAGGTTAGGAAGTCTGGAAAAACTTTCAACAAAACGGGGTTTCAAACCTTTCTTTTTAAAAAAGTTAACGGTGAGTGGCTGGTAGTTCACACGCATTCCTCTAGTAGAAATCGTGCAAAAGACTAGCGAAATAAATGTATTGAAAGCTACTTTGGTAATATCAACGGTAGCTTTCCAGTTTGCTCAAGATCAGAACCATCTCGGCTATCCTATTGCCAAAATGCCTTACACTTCATATTGGCACGAACTAAGCTTCCCGCCAGCCAATGAACCGTAAGCGTCCGATAATTCCACCTAGCGCTTAGCAAACTGCCATGGTAGCAGTTGCTCGATGTCGACGTCAGGCTTGCTGAGTTCATCAAGGCAAGTCATCACATACTCGAATACGTTCAGGTCGTTGGCTTTAGCCGTTTCGATGATGCTGTAGAGAACAGCGCTGGCGTTGGCGCCCGTGGCCGTTTGGCTAAACAGCCAGTTTTTTCTACCTATGACGAACGGCTTTATCCCGCGCTCAGCGCGATTATTATCGATACTCAATAACCCGCCGAGTGTATAGCGTTCCAGCTTTTTCCATTGGTTTAAGCAGTATTGTATCGCTTCGCCCAACTTGGTTTTGGGTAACACTTGTTGAGCCGATTTCATTAGCCACATATGAAGCTGGCTCAGTAACGGCACACTTTTTTTATCGCACCTCTACCGTTTTATCTTTTAGCTGGGTTTCTAGGCGGTAGAGTTTTTGGATGTGATTGAGTGCCCAATCCGCTTTGCCACTGCCTTTCTTACCTGCGCCTTTTTTGGCTTCCATGAACTTACGGCGTGCATGTGCCCAGCAACCAATGAGTATGGCTTGCGTTTGCTCGTAGCCTTGATAGCCATCCACTTGTAAGTAGCCGCTGTAACCTTTAAGGAAGTCTACGGCGCATTGCCCAGCGCGACTATTGTGATAGTCGTACAGCACGATATTAGGTATCTCTGTCCCCGAGATATTACCGGTAGGTGAGTCAGCGCCACTGGCGTACAACCACATGTAGCTATTCACTTTCTCAGATTCAACGACCTTCAGCGTGGTTTCATCCGCCGCGATAACCGGTTGTTTCAGGATATGTTGATGGAGCTGGTCATAAAGCGGTTTAAATAGCTCAGCGCAGCGGATTATCCAGTCAGCCATGGTTTTACGACTTAATTCGATACCATGCTGTTTGAACATAGACTCTTGTCGATACAGCGGTAACCCATACTGATATTTGCTGGTAATGATTTGGCTTAATAAACTTGGGGTCGCATAACCTTTAGGGATAACGCTGTGAGGTACAGGCGCTTGTTTTACTGTGTTGCTAATACCGTCTTTCTCACAGGTACGACACGCATATTTAGGGCGAACATGCTCAATCACTTTGACCTGAGCAGGAATAAACTGAAGCTTTTCTGACTTATCTTCACCAATGCGATGTAGCTCACCTGCACAACAGCCACAGACTTTTTCTTCGTCGCTAATATCGTGAACGATAACCTCACGAGGTAGGCCTTTGGGTAACGGTTTACGTGTGGGCTTTTTACGCGTGTAGCTTATGGCTTCTTCTTGCGTATCTGATTCAACAGCAAGCGCTTCCGCTTCATTAAACAACTCACCTTGCCCAGGATGACCTTCGGCGCTTTGACCGAACTGTTTATGCTGGGAAATACGAAACTGCTCCTCAAGATATTGATAGCGAGACATCACCTGCGACAACACCTTTTTCAATGTTGCTGGGTCATCAGGTAAGCTTTCGATATCAATATTCATGGTCTTATTATAATGTAATAATGCATTGATTTACCGACATTATTAAGACGATTTCGTGATCGTTAATCGCTACTTATGATCACAGGTTATAAGCCGGATGCATTGTAGTGCAACGGCTGATGGCCTATTACATCGTAGCCTGATAACAGCCACTGTAACTGCTGTTCACTTACATTCAGATGCTGTAAGTTAGCATCGACAGGCCACTTGAACCGATGCTTCTCGAGACGTTTGTACCAAAGCGCAAAGCCCGTTTTATCCCAATAGAGTATTTTGAGCTTATCGCGCTTTTTATTGCAAAACACAAACAGCGCATCACGAAAGGCATTGAGCTCCATGTTCTGTTCGACCACTACAATCAAGCCATTAATCGATTTACGAAAGTCGACGATATCCATGTATAAATAAACGTCGGCAGGCTCAACAAACATCTTCATTCAGCTAGTGCCTTCATCACGGTAGCAAGCCAGTGAGGGCTAACATTCGTTGGCACGCTAAGATGAGCGCTCCCAAGTTGCAGAAGAAGTTCGCCACCGGTCTCATCGGTGTGTGACTCAACCTTTGTTACTTCACGTTTGACGTGAACGAACTTGCTATGAGTACGCTGAAGACGAATATCACGTCGCCTGGTGTAGTAGGTTTGGACATTAATCTGTTGCTGGCGGCAAAACGCCACCGCTGTGAGTCCACTTTGTTTTTGTTGCTCAAATAAATTGAGCCAGTCTTCTACTTCTCTTCGTTGATGATGCGCCATGGTCATTCTCCTTAACAAAGAGAGCACCATGACGTAGAAAACCTATGAATTGAATGTGGGGATTACCGGACGGACACAATGAACCCTTATTATTCGTTTTTGCACAGATTTTTAATCAACATCGAATCCTTAAACACTTGTCCTCCCAACCTACATTTTGTTCCACATACGCTATTCTCAAAAGGTGCAGAGAAATATGAAAATCGTTTATTTTGGAAACGACTTATTCTCGAATTGTTTGTCACTTCTAATTAAAAATAGATTGAACATTGAACGCGTTTTTATAAACGATGTTCAGGAAAATGCGAGCTTCATCAAACGAATTTGTCGTAAATACAATATTGTTTATTCCACTGAAAAACCAAGTATCGTGACTCTTAAAGGATATTTAAATGACGAACAGACAGTCTTTGTTGTAGCCGATTACGGATACAAAGTACCCACAAACGAAATAAAATATGCGATTAATATCCACCCATCTTTACTACCCAAAAGTAGAGGCCCCCGAATTCAACTGCGAAGTGCGACACTCGTCAATATCAAGCAGCCAATGCCATTTCTTTAAATACAATCGCTGGCTGCTTGAAGCCTAAACACTTTC
>NZ_JACSOE010000130.1:0-6709 GCF_014349115.1 Alteromonas sp. BZK5
CTACAACAATAAAACTGACGGGCCCTTTCAAAGCACGCTGCGCTTTTATCTGGTTTACGATCTTTTTGATTTCAGTCTCAGCGGATTCAAAAAACTCAGGAACAACCACATAGTCAGCCGCAGCGGAAAGGGCACCATTTAATGCTAAAAAGCCAGCATTGCGACCCATTACTTCTACAAGGAAAATACGTTCGAACGCATCAGCTGTATCACGAACTTTATCGATAGAACTCATGGCGGTATCTATTGCGGTAAAGTAGCCTATAGTCGCATCAGTACCCGCTATATCGTTATCAATTGTTCCCGGAATACCAAGAATCTGGCCATCCCATAGTTCGCTCAACTTTGCTGCGCCGCGAAAAGATCCGTCACCACCGATTACAATAAGTGTGTCGACCTCGGCCTGTCTCAAATTATCAGCCGCTTTGATAAGACCTTCACGATTTTTAAATTCTTTACACCTTGCGCTGTGTAGTATGGTGCCGCCTTGCTGGATAAGATTGTGCGTTGAATCAAGAGATAGAGGAATAAACTCTTGCTGTAGCAATCCGTTGTAGCCGTGCTTGTAGCCAAGCAAGGTAAAATTAGCTTTCTGACACGCAATAATTGCGGCACGTATACATGCATTCATACCTGGGGCGTCGCCACCAGAGGTTAAAATTGCGACACGTTTTGACACATTAAAGTCCTTCTTTTTACAGGCAATGCCATTAAAGTAGAGTAAAGGCTGTGCAACGTAAAGTTCTCTATTGCGGATATTTATTGCGTAATATCAAAGTAAAATTCAATTTTTCGGTACACAGCAATAAGCGTTTTTACTTGTCACGACGTAACTAACGTAAAAAAGGAAATACTATGCGTTCATTGTTGGTTGTTGTCTTTATTATTTTTCTTACTTCATGCAGTTCTAAGCTGGCCTATAACAACCTGGATTGGTGGGTGTATTGGTACATGGACGACTACATCGAGCTTAAAGATGAGCAAGAGGAGAAGTTTGATGCGCATTTACAAAATTGGTTGAGCTGGCACAAGAAGAGTGAACTTACTCGTTATAAAGCGCAATTAAAGGATATAAAAAAGCAGATTCAGAATGACACCCTTAATTCGAGTATTGTTTATAACAACCTTGAGCTAGCTAGATCGCATTGGGAGCGAGTACGAGACGAGGTCAGTCCTGAACTAGCGGCTATAGCTAAAACACTCGATGATGAACAAGTTGTCACCCTATTTGCGGCATTAGAAAAAGACAATAAAGAAGAAGAGGAAGAGCGACAAGAGGCGCTGGAAAAGTCTGAAGCACAGAGACTTAAAGATAGAATTGAGCGAATACAAGAAACAATAAGTGAGCGTATTGGAGATCTAAGTAAAGAGCAAAAACAAATTGTTAGCACCTACGCGCAACAGTTTATTTCTACAGGTGACGCTTGGATAACGTATCGCAGAAACATTCAAAATGCGGCAAGAAAGTTATTCGTTTCGCGCAAGCAAAACGAAAGGTTTGAGCAAGAATTGGTGTCGCTAATGCAAAATCCGGATAATTATAAAAGCGATGTGTACAAGCAGAGTAGTGCTCATAATATGATTGTGACAGCAACGCTACTGGCCGAGATATTTTCAACTCTTTCAGAGAAACAGCGTCAAACACTGATTGAAAACGTGGATGAGCTAATCGAAACGGTTGATAATTTTATGGATTAGTTAGTAATACTTTGGCCTCGCTGGTTAAAATTTCGAACAGTAAAAAAAACTAACAATCTCATAGCTCACCAGTTTTCTAATTCAAAAGCCAATATATTTAGAGAGTTCATCTCTAAGGTTGGTGTATTTTTCTTTGTAAGGCGCCTTAAGTGACATATCGTCAATCAATTTAAACAACCGCTTACACTCATTAATGAGTTTCATTTCGGCTTTATCTTCTTTGATTGCAATTTGTAGAAGACATTGCAATAGATTAAGCGCAACCCCTGTATTTACAGGAGCAAAGCCTTGAGCAAGGGCGAACGAAGCTTTAGCACGTTCGTAATCTTGCTGCTGATAGTGCTGAATGCCTTCGCGGTTGAACTGTTGATAACTAGCTAAGTTTTTCTGAGCATTGAGGGCTTGCGCATCAAGCATGTTTAGACTGTTTTGGTCGAGCTCATCCTGTCTTGAAGTCAAAAGTGCATTCAACTGTAGCGCATCATCAAACTCACCCAGTTTATACATAACGTTAATACTGTCAGGGATAAACGCGGTAGGAACTTCCGTGTACTTATCGTCAAGCAGTGTTTGTGACGTTGTTAAGTGGCGTTTGGCATCAATCAGTTTGCCGTCTATAGCGCTAATTCTAGCGTTGACGATTGTACCAAATATATCTACGTCAAAATCTCTGTCCATTTTTTGAAGATGTTCATCAAACTTTCCTCGTTGCAGAGTTAGTAATGCTTCTTGCTGATACTTATTGCGCTGGCGCTTGTCGTCTGCAAACTCTGCGACATCTAAAAGGCTTCGGATAATACCGCACCAGTGTAAACTTGTTTTGTGAACGGTTCGTTTTGATAAATCCCAGATCGCTTGGCTTGAACTCGCTGCCAGCACTAAATCGTCATTTTGCCGACCTATTTCACAGGCTTTGAAATGCCTGGGTAAGGAGTAGGGCGACAGTTTTATTGCCTCTTTTATTGCATCTAGTGCTTTGTCGCCAGATGTCGTGGCTTGGTGTGCTTGCGCAAGAATATCGTGAGCGTCTGCATTGAACCGGTTACGCTTTAGCGTTCGCTTGGCAATTGAAATCGCTTTCTCATATTCCTTTAAAAGCAAGTAAGTTTTTCCAATAGCTATTTGTGCCCACAGCACGGGTTTTCCGTCAATGTAGTCACGTAACACATCTAGCGCTTTATCGGGTTGCTTTATACGCCAGTATAGCTCGACTAATAGCTGTTCACAGTGACCTTTATAGTGGGAAGGGGCGTCAAGTAACGCTTCGATATGGTCGATCGCACTGTTCATTTCACCCTGTTCAACGAGACTAAACGCTTGCTGGAGAAACTGTCTTTTTTGCCACGCACGAACAATACGAGACTTCAGCTGAACTTGAGAAAAGGGCTTAATTAAAAAATCATCGGGTCTACGTTCAATACTGCCCAACACTACCGGTCGAGCGCTATCTGCGCTTATCAGAATGAACACCGATGTGGGACTGATAAGCCTTCGAGTGCGCAACTCTTCAATGAGCTCATAGCCATTCTTGTTGTCAGCTCCCAAGTGTAGATCACAAATGACAATATCAAACTTATGCTTTTTACATAGTGATACCGCTTGTTCAGCAGATGACTTCGTAACTACATCAGATGCGCCCATCGAATGCATCAGCCCCTTCAATAAAAGAAGGAAAGGGCGTTGGTCTTCAACAATCAGTACTTGTTTGTTGCTAAATTGCATTTCAAATCCATGAGTGAGCGCGCGATTACTTTATAGGAGTATATCTAATTTTAGATAATAAGCTTAAGAAAAACATTATCTTGCCGAAAACATAAGTATACATATGAAGTTGTAAATAAGAATGTCGCAAGAAACTGTCGAAGCTCGTGAGCAAATACCTATTGACCCCAGTATATACTGGGAGCGCAGTGGTGTGCTTGCTAAAGCATCTGCGCAGGGAGCGTTGTTCTCTTTATATATTGCTATGCAGCAACATAGTGTGGCTGAGCCATTTGAAATTGAAGCGGTAGCGTCAGAATCTGATGATAAAAGTAGCATCGAATCCAAGCTTGCATCGTTAAATTATTATAGAAGGCCATCGCTAGCTGCTAATGAAAGCGAATGGGGCAGAATGCGCGTTTTGTCTGAGTTAGTATCTCAAGACTATGCGGCAGCAAGGTTATATTTAAGTATGAATCCCTCTCCACTTTCACAAACTGATGATGCTAAACGTCTACCCGACGATGTAGTAGATAATTGTAGTTTGGCAACACAAAAGCGGTTGAAAAAGGAATACACTAACACCGTGAAAGAAGATAATACGCTGCTATACGATATCCTTTCATCACAAGATAAAGAATTCCATTCACAACAAGAAAATTCGTCACACTTCACATCTTTTGAGAATATTGCATAGCAGTTTTTTCAATTCGTTGTTGCGGACTAAGCTTGGGTTGACGGAGGGGCGCTAATTCGTATCCGCCCTAGTTTTTATAATTCCTTTTTGTTATATTGCGCGCCGCATTTTTGCACTGGTCTTACGCTCCAATCAGCAAAGGTTAAAATATGTCTAAATATATTGTATGCGCAATGTATAAATTTGTTGCGCTTGAAAACTTCAAAGAAATCCGCCACCCGCTTCTCGAAACAATGGAAGCTAATGGCATTAAAGGTACACTTCTTCTTGCCCACGAAGGGATAAACGGTACGGTTTCTGGTACTCGCGAAGGTATCGACGCATTACTTGCTTATTTAAACAGCGACGAGCGTATTAATCCTATTTCTTGCAAAGAGTCTCTTCACGATGAACAGCCGTTCTATCGCACCAAGGTAAAACTGAAAAAAGAAATTGTGACCATGGGCGTTGAGGGTATCGACCCTCGCAAAACCGTTGGTACTTACGTAAAACCTAAAGACTGGAACGCACTTATTAGCGACCCAGATGTTACGGTTATTGACACGCGAAACGGTTATGAAATTGAAATTGGTACGTTCAAACACGCTATCGACCCTAAAACCGAAACGTTTCGTGAGTTTCCTGAATACGTAGCGAAAGAGCTCGACCCGTCAAAAAATAAAAAAGTGGCTATGTTCTGCACCGGTGGTATTCGCTGTGAAAAATCGACGGCTTACTTGAAAGAGCAGGGGTTTGACGAGGTTTATCACTTAGAAGGCGGTATTCTACAGTACCTTGAAGATGTACCGAAAGAAGAGTCGTTGTGGGAAGGCGATTGCTTTGTATTCGATAATCGCGTTGCAGTTAACCACGACTTAGAGAAAAGCCATTATGAGCAGTGCTACGCGTGCAGACTTCCAATTACTGAAGAAGACAAGCAGAGTGATAAGTATGAGCCGGGTGTTAGCTGCCCACACTGCTTTGGTACCCATACCGACGATCAAATTGCTCGCTTTAGAGAACGTGAAAAACAGGTTCAGCTGGCAAAAGAGCGTCAACAAGAACACGTAGGAACGGAAGCGCGTTTGACCATGGAACAAAAGCGTCAGGAAAAAGCAGAAGCTCAACGTTTACGCGCACTTAAAGCAAAAGAAAATCAGGCGTAGACAGCTAGAAAGAAGGGCGTTACACTCGTGCTTATTGCAGTTGAAATAAGGAATGCGAGTGAGCACTCAACTTTCAGAATCTAAAATTGAAGAAATTAGAAAGGACTTCAGCTTTTTCGATCGTGATGGCAACGGCCAAATCGATTTGCCGGAGTTCATCGAGCTTCTAACCGTTATTTCACCAAAAACGAAAGCTAGCCACGTACAAGAAGGCTTTAAGCTTATCGATAGTAACGACGACGGTTACATCGACTTTGAAGAGTTTTTGGAGTGGTGGCAAGAAGGATGGTGGGAATACTAAGTTTAAACTTAGTTACACTTATCGTCGACTGAGGCTTTTCGACACGCTAGGCCGAGCGTGAAAACGAGGGCTAGGCCACGTAAAAGAGCCAATTGAAAACGAGTGCTTTTAAGCACTCGTTTTTTTGTGTTGAGTTTGGTGTTTCGTGTTGGGAGTGAGATATAGCTTCCTTTGAATAGCCTTCAATGTCGGCTTCAAGGCCATTAGCCGACACTCAATCTTGACACCAAGTGATCAAAAACCAATCGAATACGTTGTGGTACTGGACCACGTTGAGGGCGATAAATATATAAATCCCAAGGCACCGGCTCGACCTCTTCTAACACTCTCACAAGTTTCTCTTGACGTAATAAGTCTTGGACTAAAAAGTCAGGAATTTGAGCAAAACCTAGTCCATTTTGTATAGCCATTAATTCAGCTTCGGTGTCGGCACTTCGAAAACGTGTTATAGATGGCGTCCACTGTCTGTCCACGGAAAAAACCCATGGCCAAAGCTTTCCCGTATTGCGATCTACTAACCCTGTAACGGGCAAGTGGTTTAGTTCTTCAATAGACGCAGGCCTTCCCACTCTATTTATTAACTCAGGCGAAGCCACGACATACATATTAATTTTGGTGAGCTGGCGGGCAATAAATCGACTATCTCTCATGAAGCCGATACGTATCCCAATATCTATTTTTTCGTCAACTACATCCACGCGCTCGTCACTGAGTGTCAGGTCTATATCCAGTTGAGGATGTATTGATGAAAGTTCCAGTAATACTGGCATTAAGCATTTATGACCAAAACCAACAGGCGCTGCGATACGAACCCGCCCTTGTAATTCATTACCCGAGTTAGGGGCGCTTGTTTGAAACAATTCATCTACAGCGCGCAGGCGTTCTTTTGCTATCAAAGCAAATTTTTCTCCAACTAGGGTCACTTGTATGTGTCGAGTATTTCGATGAAATAAAAGCTCTCCTTGCAATTGCTCTAATTCCTTCACTGCTCGTGTGACTGCCTGAGGAGAAATTCCCAGACGATTAGCCGCTTCTTTAAAGCTGCTAGACTCAGCAGCAGTACAAAATATCCGGAGCATTTCCAATCTGTTAAGCATAACAGTCACATTCAGGTTTGATATGAATACGCTAATATTATTCCAAATTATGGAATTGTGAAATTAAAAC
>NZ_JACSOE010000131.1:0-6601 GCF_014349115.1 Alteromonas sp. BZK5
AAAAGTGGTTGGTCCGGTCAATAGCATCATTCAACTTCTTATGAATGACTATGCATTTCTCACATCTGTTTCAGGTGTGACAAGAGAATCTCAAACGAAAGACAGGTACCGTTATTTCAGAATGGCCAAGGAAACGCGAGAAGGGTATATCAAGCGCTTTAAAGAAAGTGTGATTGCGGCATGGGACAAAGTCACAACACTCAATGAAGAGCTGATTGAGCTAAAAGCAGCAAAAAAATCACAAATTATGTCTTTAAATAAAGAGTTAAAGAAAACACGAGAAAAGGCGCTGCAGTTCCAAAATATCCCGGACCCTATGAGTGAGTTGTTGGGTATAGATATTGGTGTGAATAAGGACGAAGAAATCGCGTCATTGTCGAAAAAAGTAGACAGTTTAGAGTCCGTCAATACAGAGCTCCAACGGGAAAATATCCGATTGAAGAAATTATTGGCCACCTCAGGGTTGTGAACATGACTACCATGACAATACCAACGATCCGTGGCGTTAGTTACGAAGAAAAAAGAGACCGGTGGCGTTGTTATCATCGTCGATTTGGTAAGCCAACACTACAACTACGTTTTGAAAGTCAATACGATGCTGTTTGGAAGAAGATTGAACTATGTGCCGATGAAGGCACGTTTCCTTTCGTAAAAACAGTGAAAGAATCCGATACAACATTACCTGTTGGTTTACGTTATGGTCGCTATGGCCCCACTGGTCGTCCTTTTGTTGGAGCCATTCTTCCTGTAAAAAATAACTCGAAATTAATGCCCTTTTACTATCGCGATTATCACTTTGACTCTCTGTTTCAGGCTGTTAAAGACGCTGGCCAGTGTCGTTTTGAATATTGCATGCAGCGTTTATCAAAAGAGTTAGAGCACTTCCCACCAGCCAAACAAAGTGTCATTCACAAATTAGAGCGAAACGCTCAGAACAGACTGCACCAAGAACTAGAGTTATGGGCTTCTTCATTTAACGAAATATTAAAAAAGCTATCGCAAGAGCGAACAGAATGGCGCCTTTAGTAATACATTTACGCAAGTACTCTATTATCACTTTGCACAAAAGAACATAACCATGAAACCGGGCGGCGAAACTACTACAAGAAACCTAGTTGCTTCCAGTTATTGCAACGCTAGATTGAACAAAAATAAAGATGTAGTCGCTATCACTCCTAACCTCAGAAGTTATTTATTTGAATGGGTATTGCATATCTTTTGTTGGTCTTGTTGCATATTTATGTCGGTTAAAGTTTGGCAGTTGGAACCAAACCTCGATTCGAAAACCAAATTGGACCCGCGGGGGCATTTGAACGAGAACCTACGGTTTTGAACCCAGTGACCACGTCGAAACCGTAGGTTTCCGTCGAATCATCCCTTCTCCTCATCTTCAATAAAGTATGTACCGTTGGGTAACACATGCTTATAGGGCAACAACGAGATATGAGATAAGGTCTCGTCGTCGATTTCCTCCCCTTGCTGCCGAAGCAGCTCCACAATGTCGCTTATCTTGATGGTGTTCCAGTACAGAATGGCATTGGACACAAAGCTGAGACTACTGGCCTTGTTCATGATTTCTTCATAGTCGCCTGTGGTGAATTCACCCTGATCCGCAAAGAATATCCAGCGCGGCAGTTTATGTCGGTATTCCCCTTTATTCAGTTGCCGTTGGACGGTTTGACGGAGTTCTTTGTCAGTCAGGTACCGCAGAATGTATTCGGTCTTGATAATCCGCCCCAAGTTCGTAAAGGCTTTGGTGAGGCGATCCGAAGGTGAACTATTGGTTAATCGTTGGACGATGACGTGTGCTGGCGCAGTTTTCTGCTTCAGTGAAATCGCCACTCGCATCATATATTCCCACTGTTCCTCAATGATGGCCAGATCGGCTGTTTTGGTGAGTAAATGGTTGAGGTCGCCGTAATCGACGGTTTTGTCAATACGGTAAAGCTGCTGATCTTTGAGATCCCGAATGCGCGGCATAAAGTAGAATCCGAGCAAATGACAGAGTGCGAAGACGATTTCGGTATAGCCATGTGTATCGGTGGTGTGCTCCCGGATTTTCAGAATCGTGTTGTTTTCCAGCAGGCCGTCCAAAACATACAGCGCTTCACGCGGGCTACAGGAAATAATCTTGGTGCTGAACACTGAATATTGATCGGAAACGTGGGTGTAGATCCCGATGGCTTTTTCATAATAACCGTAGTAGCGGGGATAGTAAGAAGCCAACAGGCTGTCGGCGCGGATTTTAAAGCGTTGCGCATCCGATGAGGACAATGTACCGGTGCCGTGCACCGCACTCAACGGCAGCTCATGGTGTTGATTCACAATTTCAGCACTGGCGTTGATCAGGGTTTCCTCTCGAATATAGTATTGCAGGATATGCCGGAGCATATCGACGGTCACACCTTTAACGCTATTGCTCATGGATACGACACCCAGGTTGGTGGCCTGCGAAATAATGGCGGCCATCAGGCTTTTGTAAAAGGCTTTGGGGCGCGATTGATGGTGCTGGATAGGGACAAAATGACGGCTGTAATGTGTCATTTGATCTACTTCCATCAGAAGCTGTTCGATACGTATGCTGGGCATATGTGCATCGATCACTTTTTGCAGTTGGTTGACTTTATCCGGGACCTCGAGCTTGTCATCACGTTTGAGTTTCAATCGGCCGTTTTGAATTTCCGCGAAGTTGTCCAGGCCGAACAGCTTTTTCGCTTCAGAGACTGATTCGTGGAACTGCGTTGAAATGGCGGCTCGAACTTCGTGCGGTGGAGGCTGTTGAAGTTCGGTATAGACAGCCTGTCTGGTTTCATCCCAACTGGGTTCATTTAAGGTGAGATCCCAGAACGAAACATGCTGCTTACTCTGCGGCAAGTACAAATCGCCGGAACGCAAGGCGTCTTTCATAGCGAGAGCCAATCCCATTTCCCAAACGTTGCGATTGATGTTACCGGCTTGATCTTTAAGGGTGCGGCGTAGTTCGCGGGGAATGAATGCTGTCGGTGTGTTCTCGGGTAGCTTTTTCAGGTCGCCATCATCCAATTTCCGGACGAACTCAATAGCTTTTATCAGCGGCCCGGAACCTTTAGCCACTTCAAATGGTAACCGGATAAAGTCGGCAAAATATTTTCGTAAACTGGGATAACGGGCCAGCAACAAATCGCAGTAGCCGCGTTCCTCCAGGCGTTTAAAAATGTGCAGGTCGTCAATGGATGCCAGCAGATGTTTCTCGTCAATGCGTTGCCACAAGTCCTTCTTGTACAATGGCTGTTCATCCGGCCATTCCAGCAAAACATGCGTGGTTTCAAGCACAGCATCGATGGCTTTCTTTTGGCGCTTGCGAAACTCCTTGTGTTTTTTGTCGTGGCTGTTTTTGGTTTGCCGGCATAGCTCTGTCATGTACTGATCATGCATTTTGACCAGATGATCCAACAGGATCTTGCGGGATTCCAACAGGAAGCAAATCATCAATGCATAGCGCTTATGGTCCTTGAAGCGCTTCATGTCCTTAGCGCTGTAACGCTTGGTCAGTCGGTACAGGTAGTTAAGAAAAGCGGTATCAATGACCTTTTCTTCGAACTCATTAATGCCGGTGGACACCAGATTGTCATAGCGTTCCAAATAGCGTTTCAGTGATGATATTTTCGCACCCGGCGGGTACTCTTTGAGTTGGTTGAAGTAGGTTCGTTGATTGCCGTCGGTGGCTTGCAACAAATCGTCAATGGCATCGCGTAATTCCGGCGACATCTGATCAAACACTTGCTCAAAAAGCTGAGCGTGTACCTGGTTACATATGCGGATGATCTGTCTTTCGATCGTCGTGGGGCCAGGTAAAACAATACGTTTCAACAGAAGGTGGCGTTCTGCCCGGTGAAAAAGTTCATCCGGAAGCAGTCCCTGTTGGGCATGTTCTTCAATCCAGCGGTCCAGATCTGCTTCCACTTTGTCGTCAAACCGATGAAAGCCCAGGTACTTGAGGATATTGTTCCGGTGTTCCAACACCGTGGCTTCTCTTTCGGGCACTTCCACCGTTAGCGTAGGAGGAAGATCGAGTTGACTACTCAGGTAGCTGATCACTCGTGGCGAAAGATCATGGAGCTGGTTTAGAAACCGGCCATAGAGGCGCATGGCACACAGTTGGATGGCAAATCCCAGGCGATATTGCTTGCGATACTTGTTGACGACCTCGCAATCACGACGGCTTAGCGTCCAATCGCGAACCATTTCCTCATCGGAGAATCGTTGCGGCAATATTAACGGTTGGTACCGCTGCTGATCGGTTAAGAACTGCTCTTTGGCTGTCATAGGACCTCACTTGGCTCCGGTCACGCCAACTGCGCTATAGCGCTGTTTTTATTGATGGATGCGGTATTTAAAGGTGCATCACCGCCTTTAAAGGCAATCGCTCTTGCCCAGGGGTTATTCGGTTTAAAAATGTGTAGAGTTTATAACATATATGTACTAAGATCTACGCATGTCCTGGATACTGCTGATACTTTCACTCCCCACTGAAAACGCCACCGTGCGCATGCGGGCATGGCGCGCCATCAAAGCCCTGGGGGCCGTTTCGCTGCGTGATGGCGTCTATCTACTGCCAGCCATCTCTGATCATGCCGAAAAGCTAGAGGCAATTGCCCAGGATGTCCGTGATAGTGGCGGGACCGCCCATGTACTGCACGCTAATGATCCTGAAACCGAAGCGTTCCCCCCGCTATTCGATCGCTCGGAAGACTATGAGTCGCTGGACTCGGCGATGGCGGACCTGCGGGCAAAGCTCTTGCCGGAAACCGCCATGGAGGTCATGAAGGAAACACGCAAACTGCGCAAAAGCTTCACGCGACTGTCAGCCATCGATTTTTTCCCCGGTGCCGCGCGGGATCGAATCGATACGGCTCTGAAACAGCTGGAAAGCGATGCCAACCGGGTCTTGTCTCCCGATGAGCCGCAGCCCGAACCTCGCACAATCCGCCGTCTTGATCGAGCCGATTATCAAGGCAGGCTCTGGGCGACGCGGCGTCGGCCGTGGGTGGACCGTTTGGCCAGTGCCTGGCTGATTGGCCGCTTCATCGATCCATCCGCACGCTTTTTATGGCTGGCCTCGCCGGACGACTGCCCGGATGAGGCGCTGGGGTTCGATTTCGATGGGGCGACCTTTACTCACGTGGAAGAAAAAGTCACTTTCGAAACGCTGCTGGCGAGCTTCGACCTGGATTCACCCGCGCTACTCCGGCTTGGAAAACTCGTGCACTACCTCGATGTGGGGGGACATCAGCCGCCGGAGGCCGCCGGGGTCGAGTGTGTATTGATAGGGCTGCGCGAAACCCATAGCGATGATGATCAATTATTACAAGCTGCCAATCAGGTTTTCGACAGCCTGTTGGTCACTTACGGTAAGGAACAATAACCATGCACGAACCGTCAACTTCATCTGTACCGCCAAGCAGCGGGTCCAATCAAATCACCAGGGATGCGACCGCTGGTAACCTCAATGCATTCGGCCATCACATCACCTTCGGGGAGGCCGTGCGTGTCTGGTTGCGGGTCGCCATCCTGAGCTTTGGCGGTCCCGCCGGCCAGATCGCGGTGATGCACCGTATTCTGGTGGATGAAAAGCAATGGGTCAGTGAGAGCCGCTTCCTGCACGCGCTGAATTACTGCATGGTGCTGCCCGGACCTGAAGCCCAGCAACTGGCCACCTATATCGGCTGGCTGCTGCATGGCATCAAGGGTGGACTGGTTGCGGGCGCCCTGTTCGTGCTGCCGGGCTTTCTCAGCATTCTGGTGCTCAGTCTGCTCTACGCTGGATTTCAGGAAGCGTCACTGGTGCAGGCCCTGTTTTTCGGTATCAAGGCGGCCGTGCTGGCGATCGTGATCCAGGCGGTGATCCGCATCGGCAAGCGCGTCCTCAAGAACGCCTACATGTACGCATTGGCGGTCGCCGCTTTCGTGGCGATCTTCTTCTTTGCCGTGCCTTTCCCGATCGTAATCGTTACCGCCGGATTGATCGGTCTGCTGGGTCGGCATGTCGATCCGGAACGCTTTGTGGTCATCAAGGGGCACGATACCCCCGAGGACGCCGGGCGTGCGATTGATGCCATGATGGAGGGCGGCGCGGCAAGCCATACCCGGGCGTCACGGGGGCGGGCACTCAAGGTGCTCGCCGTCTGGCTGCCGCTGTGGTTTGCGCCACTTGTCGCCCTGCTTGTGACCTTGGGCTATGAGGATGTGTTCACCCAGATTGGGCTTTTCTTCAGCAAACTGGCGGTTGTCACCTTCGGTGGCGCCTATTCGGTGCTGGCCTACATGGCCCAGGAGGCGGTACAAAACTATGGATGGCTGGCACCGGGGGAAATGCTGGATGGTCTGGGTATGGCGGAAACTACACCCGGCCCGCTGATCCAAGTGGTGCAATTCGTGGGCTTTATGGGGGCCTTCCGGGCTCCGGGAACGCTCGACCCCTTCACAGCAGGCATCTTGGCATCGGTTTTAGCCACCTGGGTCACCTTCGTTCCCTGCTTTTTGTGGATCTTCCTGGGCGCGCCGTATGTGGAAACACTGCGCGGCAACCAGGCGGTGAGCGCGGCGCTGTCGGCGGTCACGG
>NZ_JACSOE010000132.1:0-6458 GCF_014349115.1 Alteromonas sp. BZK5
TGTCTTCTCGGATGAGTGCCCAGCTTGTGTGTGATGCCTTAACAATGGCTTTATGGCAACGTAAGCCCAAGGCTGGCCTGATACATCATTCGGATCGTGGTTCGCAATATGCCAGCCGACAATTTAGACAGCTACTGGCGCAGTACAAGGTAACAGGTAGCATGAGTAGGAAAGGTGATTGTTGGGACAATGCCGTTGTAGAGAGCTTCTTCGGCACATTAAAACAAGAGCGAGTGCAATGGCGTCATTACCAGAGCCGTCATGCTGCTCAGCAGGATATCCTGCAATATATTACTATGTTTTATAACAGCCAAAGAATGCACTCATATCTGGATTACAAAAGTCCAAACCAATATGAAGCTGACATGGCTAACTTAGGAAAAGCGGCTTAACTGGGTTGTGTGAATTTGGTTGACCACGTCAGTACCTTCAGGTGCCGAGTTTTCACCTATATAAATCATATGCTTGATATTGTCACATTTCAGCTTCAACTCTTTAGCTGTGTCGATAAAAGCATCATCAAAAAACAAAATGCTACATTCCGAATCATTTAATGAATAAAGGTTTTCTTTGACAGACCACCGAATATTTAATGGCACCATAACGCTGCCAGACCAAGGGATAGCATTTAAACACTCAAAATATTTATCTGAATTTAAAGCTAAAATTGCAATATGAATGCCTTTGCCTGCTCCGATGGCGGCTAGCCCACTTGCTGATTTCGCTACTCTGTTGTTAACTTCATTCCAGGTGTGCTCCCTGTCAGCGAAAGATGTTCCAATAGTGTTAGGTAAAATAGTAGCATTTCGTTGTAAAGCTTGATAAAAGTGCATAGCAACCTCTTATTTTTAGGTTTAAGTATTCTAGTTATTTATGAGTAAATTTTGCATAAAAGCCAAATATTGTATTTACGTTATAAAAAAATTTACAAGTAGTTGATAGGAATAGAATAATAATAATGCTAATTGTATACTCCAAAAACTAGCACGTAAGATAACCGCGATAATATTAGTTGAAATCATATGGATTACTGATTGAGCTATACGGGCATAAAGTAGGTAGATAACAGTTGAATTCATCATATCTAGTTGTTTAGAAAGTGCCGCCACAATGACTAAAGCACAGAACACTGGCAGCATCTCAAGACAGTTTAATTGGGCTCTTGTAAGCCTTTGACCAAAGCCAGGAGTATTACTGCCATCAGGATGAAAGTTATTAAGGGCAACTTTATTGCTACTCAAAAAAGTATAATAAGCTCTCATATTTAAGAGTATGAAGCTAAGAACTAATGTCCAGCCAGCAAAGCCCGTTAACGCAAGTAAGGTTTGATTCATGTTTTTTCCTGTTTGTTATTTAAAAAGGATATTTTTTTGATTTTGTTCCTGCCAAGCGGGCTATGTTCATTAATCACTGATTATTAGTATCCCCAAAAGCATCATATTGAATGATGTTTTTTTGGGTTAAGCCAGAACAATAAATAGACTTGAGGATTAACTTAATGAATCCAACAACAATTTAAGATGCACGGCCTAGCGAATAAATAATTTATAAACCAATTTATGCATAAATCCGCCAAATGGAGGAAACAAGAGGTGGGCGAAACTAATACGCCCTTTCTTTAAAATTGACTTGCCGTGAGAGAATGTTTTAAAACCCTCTTCCCCATGGTATTGGCCCATACCCGAAGCTCCAATGCCGCCAAAAGGCAAATCATCATTGGCCACATGAAAAGTAGCTTCATTAATACAGACCCCACCAGCATGAGTGTTCAATAAAATTTCTTGCTGGAATGCTTTATCAAAACTATAAATATATAATGCTAACGGTCTGTCATTTTTATTTATATAGTGAATAGCTTCTGCGGTATTTTTGTAGGTAATTATAGGGATGATAGGGCCAAAAATTTCTTGTTGCATCACTTTCATATCATCGTTGACATCAGTTAGCACGGTTAAAGGCATTTTTCTTTCTGTCTTGTTGATAGGTTCTGCAGTGAGCGGAGTTATATTTGCTCCATGACTTCTCGCATCGTCTAACAAACCATTTAATCGTTCAAATTGGGCATCATTAATAATACTGGTACAATCTTTATTATTAGTGATTTTAGGATACATTTTACTATAAATTTTCTGTAGTTCTTCAACTAACACTGTGACTTTATCTTCAGGACAAAAAATATAATCAGGCGCTACACATGTTTGACCTGAGTTAAGAACTTTACCTAAAATAAAACGCGAAACAGCAAGTTTAATGTCTATTATACCATCAATAATTGCAGGAGATTTTCCGCCTAATTCTAAAGTAACCGGTACAAGGTTTTTAGCGGCTGCTTGCATAACAATTTTACCGACATTGGTTGAGCCAGTAAAAAACAAATGATCAAATGCTAACGAAGTGAATGCCGTAGCTATTTCAACCTCACCTCCAATAATAGCAACTTGTTTTTGCTTAAAGACTTTATGAAGTAAACCGGCTAATAGCGTTGCTGTTACAGGCGTAAACTCCGACATTTTTAACATAACACAATTACCCGCTGCCAATGCCGTAGCTAAAGGACCTAAAGATAAAAATACAGGGTAATTCCATGGTACTACTACACCAACCACACCAAGAGGTTGAAACAAAATAGATGCTTTAGCGGGTTGAAATAACAAGTCTACTTTACGTTTTTTAGGTTTCATCCATGATTTCAAGTTTTTAATGGTGTAATTAATACCTGAAATAGTAGTGATAATATCGCCTATCTTTGTGTCATCAGCACTTCTACTACCAAAATCTTTATTTAAGGCCTCAACGAAATCATCTTGATTATCAAGCAGGAGCCTCTTGAGTTTTTTCAGATCTTTAACACGATCATCATAGCTCCGATAAGGTTCGGATGAAAAATAACATTTTTGTAATTCGAAACATTCTTTAACGTCATTTATGGTTTGAAGTACGTGCATATTATAAGTTTTCCAAGATAAGCATTTTTTTATTATTCAATTTAAACAACTGCATTGCATTAGCAATTTGCGCCAATATCTTATCGTTTATAACAGTGTAGCTTTAATGCCCTGCGGCTTTACTGTCTTTATATTGTGGGGTAATAGGTTTATGTTCTCTATCCTTCAACATTTCGTCTAGACAAGCATTTTGGCGTAACAAAATTGTCTCACTACTGGTTGTCAGCGATTTACATCACCTCATCAACATACGATAAGTCACAGCCGTTCAGACTCAACTACCAATACAACTAGATAGTGGCATTGGGCAGTCATATTCGAACTTGTTAATACAATGATAATTTTGCTCTGAGAGGGGATATTTGGCCTTGCCGTTGACAGCACGAGAGCCCCATATATGTCTAAGTAAATAAATGTGCGCTAAGAATCAATGTTTATGCCCAAATTTGGTTATATTGATTACTGCCCACTTTTATTTTACAGTTTAGTCACGCCTTGGTGTCGTCACGTTGTTGATTATGTTTAACGGAATGCCTATGATTACAGAATTTTACTCCCCTAAATATTAAATGGCACGAGGAAATAGTATGTCAGAAAAAAAAGAGCGTACCTATCTAATTGACGACCCTCAATTTTCAGTTCTTTCAAAAAAGGGGTTTTTCGGGAATATCCCACACTCGAAGCAGCTAGGCATGGAAACAGTCTCTTTGGAAAGAAACAGAGCCATATTTCGAATTCCCTTTGCAGAAAGCTTGGTGGGTGATCTCGCCAACGGGATCATCCATGGTGGTGTTATTCTGTCTTTAATGGACAGTGTTGGTGGTATGGCCACGTTTTGTGCTTTGCCTGCGATGGAATCCATTGCCACCTTGGATTTGCGTGTTGATTTTCTCAAACCTGCGTTGGCAGGGCAGGGCATTGAAGCGGCTGCGGAGTGTTATAAATTGACCAATACGGTGGCCTTTATTCGTGGTGTGGCTTACCAAACAGATATTAATGACCCCGTTGCGTCCTGCGTGGCAACTTTTATGCGCGCGTCCAGTAGTAAAATGCAAGGGGTAGTTAAGTAATGTCAGAGAAAAATGATTTCTTCAAATCAATACGTGAAACCAAAGAGTTTGATAAAGCCATTGAGATGATCCCTTATGCGAATTTTCTCGGTGTGCGCTTCTCTGAAAATGAAGATGGCTCTCTAGTATTCCGTATGCCATTTGATGAAAAAAACGTAGGTAATACTGCGCTGCCTGCTATTCATGGTGGTGTGATTGCGGGTTTTATGGAGAATGCAGCTATCGTAAGTTTAATGTGGGCAATGGAGTCCACCAGCGTGCCCAAAGTGATTGACTTTAATATCGACTACATGCTCTCGGGCCGCGCCCAAGAAACCTACGCGCGTTGTGATATCGTCAAATTAGGTAAGAGGATTGCTAATGTGCAGATCACTGCCTGGCAGGATGATCCAAATAAAGCCATCGCGGTGGCGCGCTCCCATTTTAAGCTGATCCACGATTAATCTGAAATAAATGAGACGCCACATGGAAAGTATCGTCTCCACGTAATATGGAAAGCTAGATTAAACAAGTTTAGAAGTCGCCGTAAAAACTTGATTTAATTCGATTATATTCCAATTTAAATAAACCAAATCTACGGCGACTGTAATAAACTACTTATGATTTTATTAGAAGACTTATCTATTAGTAGATCAACATCATCCACAAAAATATAATTAATTTCACTAATAAAACATGAATCTAGCATTGAATTAATAATAGGCTCTAATGATGGCAAAGAGATATTATCAAGCTGATTTATAAAGGATGTATTCGTATCCAAGTTAGTAGCTTTAAGGGATATAACTATTTTTTAAGAAGGGCTATGGGGTTGTTATCTGATTGAGATATAGATATAAGTATAGACTTTTTTAAATTTTTTGATTCTTGATAAAGTTTATCTAAAAGCTCTGTTTTTCCGAATCCAGGCTGGGACTGTATAAGGGTGAGCCTATTTCGATGGATGTTGAAATTTTTAGAGCGCATAGATTAATTAGAGAAAATGTTTCACTTCATTAAGTTTAGAAATACCACCTAGTAGTAAAGTAATATTTGCCACATCACAATACAGCGGTTTAAAGCCAAAATATGCCAGAAAAAAACTGACTTTGCTATAAGACTGTCGGCAATATTTCTTAACCACAATAGATTTATTTTTAATTATCCAATATTTAATTGTAAAAAAAAGCCTTCAGTAACAGCATTATAAATATAGGTTTGCATATTTTTCACGTAAAGGAGCTTTAAGAAACTTTCCTGTAGCTGTTTTAGTAATATCATCTACAAATAGAATGCGTTTAGGAACCTCGTAACCAGCAAGTTCGCTTTTACACATTTTTATTATATCAGTTTCCGTTATATTCACATTAGGTTTTGGGATGACGATAGCGGTTACGGCTTCTGTCCAATGAGGGTGTGGTAAGCCTATAACGGTCACACCAGCTACGCTTGGGTGTGACATTATGACTCTCTCTACCTTAACAGAAGCAACGTTTTCACCGCCTGTTTTAATCATGTCCTTCTTTCTATCAACAAACATTAATTGGTGATCTTCATCAAAATAACCTAGATCCCCCGAGTGATGCCAACCAAAAGTAGATACTTCAGCGGTAGCTTCAGGATCTTTATAATAGCTATTCATTGCTGAAGGTGAACGCCATACGATTTCACCTATTTCACCATCGGGTAATATTACGCCATTATCGTCCATTACGGCTTGATCTGTTGTTGTTAACGCTTCTCCCCAGTAATTACCATCTTTATATGACCATTTATCATGAAAGACAGTGGTAACGGGGGTCATTTCTGTTTGTCCTGAGCCTAAGATAAACGGACATTTAAAAATAGCTTTCAAGCGGAGTAAGCTTGGTTTATCCATTGGTGCCATTGCATACATACAAGTATCTAATGCACTGAAGTCGTATTTTTCTATGTTAGGAACCTCTAGAAGCGCTTTCCACATTAAAGGTAAAAGAAAAATAAAGTTAACTTTTTCTTTTTCAATAATTTTGACAAAATCCTCTGGTTCAAACGTTCTAAATATAAGAACCGTACCACTCATATGCAATACTGAGGTTGAAATTAGGTGTTGTGCACAATGAAACATTGGCATAACCGATGTACCTATACCTTCTTTTTTTATGCCTAGCTCAATAGCTGCTGATAGGCTATTGATAAATAGGGCAAGATGAGAAGTTTCTACACCTTTAGGTTTAGATGTTGTGCCGCTGGTGTATAAAATTTGTAGAGGATCGCGATCGCTAATAATTAGATCTTCATTTTCTTTATCAGCAGCACTTTCAAGTAACTGATTAAAACAAAGGTAGCTATCTGGCACGTTGCAACCTGTAACAGGTATTGAAATCTGAGCTATCCCCACGAATAGTAAAATAAAGTCAAAGAGTTAGGGAACATTCATGGCATTTGGTGATCAGATCTTTCGCCAAAAAAAACCAACACAGAA
>NZ_JACSOE010000133.1:0-6391 GCF_014349115.1 Alteromonas sp. BZK5
AATTAAAGTGAGCCAGCCTCATAGGGTAAAATCAATGATTGTGGGCCAGGAAGTTCGGATAAAATCGGTTCAGACAGGATAAGAAGTCAGGTCGCTACAATTAGCTGTTTTTGAGTATGACTCTTGTGAGAAATTTCATAGGCTTCACAAGAATGTCTGAGTCATCAATGTTGGAACTATCATCAACAGTGACATACCTAGCCATCGTTGTAAGTCTCTCTAGCTAATTATTTCGAATCTTTGCTCTCGCTTCACTTTCAGAAATATTATGTTTTTCACAATAGAACGCTAAGGAAACCTGTGCCACAAATTTGTACATCAATAGATGATTTTGACTTCACAGTTGATACCGCCGCATGTCAAAAACAACAGTAACAAAACCTATCGATGGTGAAAGATAATATTATGTGTGGTTCTCGTACCGAAAAGGCTCAACCCCTAACATCTTTCAATTTTACGACAGTAAAGATCGAGTGATTTATCCGTATTAAAAGGTCTGCAATGATGAACAACTTAAAAATCGACTATTTTGATCTCAACAACTTTGAATATAGTTTCTATAACTCTGTATAACCTGTGGAATGAATCCATTAACCACATCACTTGCGATCTTTTGTGTCCTAAAGCCTGATCTCATGTGTCGGTTAATGAAGATCTTTTCAGTCGGTTAAGTATGTTAAACCATTGATTAATAGTTATTTATTATCTCTCTATTACTATTTATATATTTGTTTATTTCTATTTTGTAATTGCTAGCTCAAAAATAAAACCGACACTTTTGATCTCATTATCGCAATAAGAGTCCATATCCACTACTCGGTGATTTCGTTAAAACCCCGTCAAAAATGCAAATAATACACTTACGATCACTTCAGTTTCCCTAACTGTGATCGCAATAGTGGAATGTCGTATGCGCACAGCAATGGAATGAAGAGAACGCCATTAAATATAAGAATAGGACTAACATGGACAACGCATTACAACCTTTCGATCAAACGGTCACTAAAAACGTCGCCCTATCTAATTTGACCGTGAGTGGAGACTTGACGCTAAGAAAACAAAAAGCGTGGCATATCCTCATCTATTGCGTGAGAGAAGCCTTTTTCATGCGGACTAGATTTGACCCAGCTTCAGCAGATGAAATTAGTAAACGGGATGTGGAAAATACCAACCCGGTGTACGAGATTAAAGCCGACCTCATCATGGAGGCCATGGGGTATAAAAAAGGGAGTGGTTTTTACAATTACAAAATCATTCTTGATGTGTTTATCTCACTGACCAAAGAAATCATTGGCGCCGACGCGCTTGGCTTTGCGACCCGGGCCGGTGATACGTTTGATATGCAAAGTTACGCTACCCTTATCGGTCAATGCGATCATGAAGGCGGTAATTTCAGAATATGGATCCCGCCTCTAACAGTTTATTTTATTGTTAACCCCAGCGTCTCTTTTCAATCTCCCGTTAATTGGAACGTGTTCACCAATAAATTCTCCCCTCTGATTTATGATATCTGTCTTTATTTCTATCAACATCAACCCGCTATGGATTTAGCCGGTACCAGAGTCACCGATTATATTAGCCTTGACGATTTGAGACGAGTAACCGGTACCACCAGCTCGACATACAACGATTACAATAAACTTAAAAAACGTGTCATTGAAAAAGCGTTGGCCAACATAAACGACGAAAAATCAAACCTTCCCCTTACTGTTCAACTCGATGAGAAGAAAGCGACTTCTAGCGGCATTGGTCGTAAAAAAGTAACCCACGTTAGATTTATCATCATAGAGAACCTGAATCACTGCGTTCAAAAGAGCCCAGCACAACGCAAACTCACCAAACGGTTTGTCATCGATAATTTAGAACCGCTTGGAGTGCCGATCCAGACTGTTGAATCCGTGATGAAAAGCGCTGCCGACCCGGCTGACCCCAACATGGAATACTTAAAGTGGTGCATTAAAAAAGGGCAAGCCCTTCGTGGCCTGACAAAGTTTAAAGCACAGCAAACGCCAGAGAATGGAACAAAATCCATTAACTTTGGTGGTTACTTCCACAAAGATATTGTTAGGGCAAGGAAACAAGACTGGTTAACTTCACAGAAGTTGTTCTATGCGTTCGCTGCACAAAACAACATCGTTGATATCGAAGGAAACGGGAGCCACGTATACAAAATACGTAAAGCTTGCATGATAAAGAGCGCGGTTGACTATATCGCTCAACAAGATGAATTCATGCTTGAACACCTGCGCAAAAAATTCATTTACTTCGTTGAGACACAGTTACCTGCATTGATTGACACATTTGGGGAATACCCGCTACTTAGTCAATTAGCTGAACAAGGAAACAGTACGTTTCTATTATTCCTTGAAGAAGAACAACATAGGTTTACTCCTGATGATTATGCCCAGGCACTGCTTACTTTGAAGCCACATCGATTGTAAAGAGTTGAAGTGGTAATTTCGAAGATTCCTCGGTCACTTAGAAGAATCAATGATGTTGCGTTTATTCTGCACAAAATAGCGTTATATTACGTGTCAATTTTACCATAGGTAATAATTGACACGATGATAAAAGGTGTCTACATTATGTGTCATATTGGTATATAATTGAAATTGACACGTATATTTAGAGAAGCAAATGCCAATAGAAGTTTTGTTTTCTGAAAAAGATATTCAGAAATTAATAGATACGAATAACACCCCTAAGTTTGGGCCGAGAAACACTGCATTGATATTCGGTTTGAGCTATTGGGGATTAGAGCGTAAGGAAGTTTGTCAGTTGCCGTTGAGCGCAGTTATGAGTGAATCGGGGCAATGGTACAAGTCTTGGTTTATCCCTGCTGAGTACAGCTACAACGGCGAAGAACGAGAGCTACATACCGCTGATCATGTGGTGCCTGTTTTAGATAAGTACATTTGTTGGTTGAAAGAAAAAGGTGTTGGAAAAAGTAATCTGCATACTTACAGGAAGTTAAGCCCTGAAATGAAGTTGTTTGTTAATGACAGGCTTACACCATTTGAATTAACTGAGCGGAGCACTAAGAAAAAAGACGGGAGCGTGAGCTATCAAACTCGCTCACTTGATGACAAATTAAAGAGCTTCATCAAAAACGGTGGTATTGAGGGAGCTACAGTCGGGACGTTTAGGGATAGCTGGATAAAGATGATGTATGAGGCAGGATGCGGTTATAACGATTTGAAAGCTGTATCCGGCATCAAAACTAAGTCTACTCTCGATGCCAAGATTAGGCCGCTTGAGCGTGAACTTGAGAAAGTGTTTAACAGCGTGTTTTCACGCATTAATTAAGGAATAAAAAATGGAATCAAAATTGACAATCAGAAAGCAATCTCTTAAAGAATTTTTTAAAAGTTGGACAACAATCCGCTATTCGGTATTGGCTATTTTAGCGCTTGCTGTTGCAATTCCGTTTTCTGTTCGAAATTTCACAGGAGATAACCCTGTAACTTTGCTCCCTGTGCTTGCAGTTGTCATTCCTATCTATTTCGTTTTAAGAGACAGGACGGTACTGCCACTGGCTGTGGGAAGCTTAATGTCAATTGTATTGGTTGCAGTCGTGCCTCAACTTCAATATTAACGAAGGATTAAAGCCATTGACGTTTTTAAAATATGAAATCATAAGAATATTAGGCCTCTTTTTGATTGGAGCCGCCATCTTATATACGTGGTTTACAAAGGACACAGTGGACATTTACGCGTCAATTTGGGAAAGCCCAATCACCTACACTTATATCGGAGGTGCACTCATGCTTTTTGCACCAATCATCAAACGACATACATCAAAAACCAAGGAATAAACAATGTTTAAAACAACCAGAACTAATATCGAGTGTATAGAGACTGCGTGGGTTAATGGCAGTGGTTGGGAACGTATCTTGCTTTTACTGAAAAATCCGGTCGAAAGCTTTGTGGTGAACCCCTTATTATTTGTGTCTTTTGGTTTAGCGTTAGTCAGTTCTGTTGGCATTTTCTATTCTTATGCCTTCTTTATAGTTGGTTTCTGCGGTCTTATAGGGATACTTTTTTCACCAGTTACTGATCATTCAAGTCTACAACATCGAGTAGTTAAAAAACTGGTTTCAGTCGAAGAAAGTGAATGAGGAATGAAGTTATGAATAGAGCGTTGCTAGCCTTTTCAATAGTCTTAATGTCATCCGGTTGTAGTGAAATGATGGAGCCAAAGTTTGAAATTGGTGAATATGTTGAGGTTGATGTAGAAGGTCTAGTTGGTCGTGTTGACCATGTTGATTGCATGGCTGTTGCGATATTGCCAGAACACAAAAATGCTCCTTGTTCATATTGGATATCATTGCCAAACAGGGCTGGAGATTTTACGCAAGTAAAAATTAAGCAATCCCATCTTTCCAAAGCAACTCTTTAACAAAGGAATGAAGGATAGTTTGTAACGAGGACTGAGCTATGAAAAGCGTCTATGAATCAAATGACGTCAACCAACAGATAGAACTAAGTGAAGCGCTCAGTAGGCTTAAGAAACAATTTGGCGCTCAACAGGTCATGGACACCATGTTTAGAGAGAACGATTTTGATACCCCAGCTTTTACGCCTTACGTGCTTGAATACCTAGCCCGTACGTCACGCATGGCTGGGCTTGCTCTTGTCAAACGTACAGCTAACTTATCACCAGAAGGCGTAAAGAGATTAGATGAGATCTTTGGTTCAATACCTCTTGTGTATGAAAATGCACCAGAGTCGATTCAGGGTTTAATAGATTTTTTGCCTAAAAATCCCATTGATATAGTAGACGGACGCATTATTACCAGCGAGCCGTCTATCTATTCTCTGCATGTTGAAACAATAGAACGTGCGCTCGAAATTTACCAATCACGTTTGAAATCTATCAATGAATATCTAAGTGATTTCGATCGCATGTCTAAACTACAGCGGTGGTTACAAAAAAAGTGGTTCCGACACGGCTTACAAGAAAGGGCGACACTAAAGCGTCGTATTGGAAAGTTCGAATTACTTAAATCTCACTTCAATTTGATGGCCGAGATAGAAGGTAAGCATTACATAGGCCGAGTTGTAGATATGCAAAATCTAGTCAACGCGCTAATAAAAAGACCTGTTACTGATGAAAATCGACAAATTGAACCAGAGCTTGATGCTTTTCTTGCGAGACACAATTTACGCTACGACGAAGAAAGCAAATGAGGGAAGAAAACGTGAGTAGCGTAAATCCATTCACTCCGAATATGACAGGATACCGGCTTGTATCATCTGTCCCTGATGATGATTGCGGTTGTTTAGAGGAGGAGTGGGAATGCCCTGTAGGTGTAATGTCTTTTCATCTAAGACAAAATGGTTTCGCTGAAGTCATCTTTGACAATGGAGAATGTGAGTGGGAAATCGAAATACATGGCGGTAGCGTTAACGGCTTTTGGATGAAGGTAATGAACTACATCGACTCGCTGCCAGTTTTAGATATTTAACAACGAGGGAATCAAGCATGACGCTATGGGGGTACATAGGACGATTTTTCGCGGTGATTTGTTTATTGCCGCCTTTTATGGGCGGCAGATGGTATCACACAGTTTTATTCATATGTTTATCACTTTCTTTCATTTGGATTGACATAGATAAGAGGAAACATAATGAGAACGCTTAAGTACTTCTGGTTAAAAAGAATTAACCTTTTAATAGGTTTCATGCTTTCAATTCAATTGCCAGCGATGACGCTCATATGGGCAGGTGGGGATCTCGCAATGGAAACGGAGTCACAGTTAGTTAATAATTGGAGCAATCCCGCCTTCTTACCTTTTCCAACAGCTATTTCAATTATAGCGTTCATTGTAGGGTTAATAGTTTTAGCATTTGTTTTCACTAAAGCAGATATCAACAAAGTTTTGCCGTTCAATAATGTAGATTAGCAAAAAAAATAAAGAATAATACAAGATTGAATGGATCATTACATCAAAGGCTGTGAAGCTTATCATTCACTACTCTTAATTTTAATTGCGGTATCATAAGCCATTAATACTACCCCTTGGTTTAGAACCTCACTGATTGCAAAACTGACACCTATCATAAATACAAATTTTACTATAAAAGCCTTTGCCAGGAGCTACACCAGCTGTCCCTCCTTAGTTTTCTTTAGTAAAACGGATATCGATTTGGAATTACCTCCGATCGTCTGAGATTTAATTTCAACGCCTATATATCTTAAGATGTTAGCACTTTGAACCAAACAAGCCGAAACCAGCCCATTCTCAGATATCTCAATGCTGGACTCATAACTGAATATACACAATTTTATTAGCTGTAGCGGCCTGACATCTTATTTTGCCTGACCCGATTTTATCAGCATGTTCTGACCCACAATCATTGATTCTACCCTATGAGGCTGGCTCACTTT
>NZ_JACSOE010000134.1:0-6291 GCF_014349115.1 Alteromonas sp. BZK5
TTTAATATGCGCGGAAATACAATCAATGTCGACATAGACGCCCTAAACATTTTAGTGACCGGGCTATCAAATGAAAACTTGGCCCAATTTGAGCAATCTTTGTTCAAATGTGTGGAAAAGCTTTCGTTCAAGAACCATTGTTCACCATACGCCATCATGAAGCGCTCTAGAAGTTACCAGCAGAGTGTAATTCTGCCGCTGTGCAAAGAATTTCAATATGGAAAGGTAAACACTGAAACACCTTGTTTAGTTATAAGCACTGGTTACAGATACTCTATCGATGAAAAGCTTCTAATTCAGTTGAAAGGTTTTCCGCTAACCAGATATCACTATGACGTTGCTCGTTTCTGGTTTAAATATCTCACCCGAAAATGTAATAAGAGGCAAGGCTTCACTCCCTTGTTCAGTATATCAATGTTTCATCTAGCGACTGATTTCTTTCGCCCGCTTGGGTCAATTGGCGTTGAGCTACGCGGAAGCAAAAAAAGTGCGTTTTATGTTGAAAATGGATCACTAACAGGAGTAGGTATCGGAAGTTTGCGGTCCGCAGTCAGAGTCACAGCGTACAGCCGAAACGAAAAACTCTTGAGGTCTGGCAGACCGAGTGCACCCAGTCTAAACAAGCCTTGCACCCGCATCGAGAAGAAAGTAAAACTGAAGAATGCAACCTGTTGGGAGGAGCTGATTTCACTAGTTGATAAGCATATAGCTCTCGACAATTTGTTTATCTACGACCTCGATAAGTTATTTACATCGACTCAGTTAGACTTCAGATTACTAAACTGTATTAAGAACTTGGGTGCTCATCAAGTTATTGCTGCTCAGCAAAGTGATAATGAGCGGAGAAAGCTGAGAAGGTTGATGGCTCGTCATCGAATAGATATTCATTCCGGGGAATACAGCTGGGATTATGGACCCTCTATCAAGTACCTCAAGCACTTTTGCAGCCCTTTTCGTAAGTGGGTTAGTAAGAGGGGGCGATGTACCCAAAAGGAGTTCGTTGAAACCTTCTTGAAGCAATAACAATAAACTTTAAAAGCTAAGGTGCCTGCGTACCTTAGCTTCACTACACTGGTACAAAACAGCCGTATAACCTCTCACAAAGCCTCGCTATCATATATTCAGCTTTTCACAGCAATTCCATTCTATTTCAATACTTTTAAACTAAATATCGGAGCATTTTATGAATGCAGCATGCCCCTATGCGCTGTATTTAGGTCGACTTGCGCCTAATAGTCAGCGCTCTATTGCTTCACAGCTAAATAGTATCGCCGATTTGCTACGTTGGCCCGAAAAAAAGCGTGAGATGATGTACCACAAGATAGACTTTCAGCAGGCTAGTCATATCAAAGCATTGCTTATTGCTAATGGCTGGTCAGCACGGTCTATAAACAGAGCAATGACAGCAATACGCAGTATTGTAGGCGTTGCCGTTATGTCAGGTATGGCGCCTGAAATGCAATTAGTTCAGCTCCGTGCTATCAGCAAAGTGAGCCACGGCGCGCATGACGGTAAGCCGCTTTCGGTTAAGCAGGTTCAAACGCTATTCGCACATTTGAAGCAAAATACGTCCGTACTCGGTATCCGCAATTATGCTGTATTGGCAACACTTCTAGGAACGGGGCTACGACGAAGTGAGCTAGTTGCGCTATTACTTCAAGACTATGTAGCAGGCTCGGCGCTTATCGTGAGAAAAGGAAAGGGGAACAAGAGCCGTACCGTTCACTTACCGGAATGGGCGCAGCACGCGCTAAACGAATGGCTAGCGTTACGTGGTAAACACAAAGGTTATTTGTTTCACAGAGTAGCGAGAGGTGGGAACATCCAACACGATACTCATTTATCTTCATGCGCTGTTTATTCTCTAATTCGTAAATCACTGTCCGCCATTGGCATTGAGGGAGCGTCACCGCACGACCTTCGGCGTACTTTTATCACGCGTTTACTCGAGCAGAATGTCGATTTAAATACCGTTCGACAGATGGCAGGGCATGCAGATATCAGTACGACGATTATGTATGACAAACGCAGTGAAAAGGTCATGCAACAAGCTGCCTCCTTACTTTCCTACAAATTGTGAGGTCTATATGTCTCATAAAGTGTTAAGAAAGTCTGGTGAGTTGCATTATCTTGCGTGTGAGTGGGGCAAGCGGCTACTTCGATATTTGCCATCAGTTGATACCGATGTACTTAGTAAAAGCCTTGCGTCTAATCTGCGCGGGAGCAGTGTTTCAAGCGTACCGTTTTTCAAAGACAGAAATGAAAGCGTCAACTATAAAGCATGCTTAACTATAAGCGATAGGCAACCTAAGGTTACCAAAACGTTTCAAGACAACTGTAGTTTCATCAGAAGCCTAATGGATTTACCGAAACAAACCGATTTGCTTGTTCAGTTCACCTTGCTCTCACAAGTAAATCAGTGGTTAAGGGCGTTAGCTTCATCCGTGCATTTACAAGCTAACCATTTGTCTCTGAATGAAATTGTTAAAGACATAACAGGTGTTAATGACGAGCAGTTTGCTCATGCTACAGCGCGATTGAATCAATATGGTTTCTTACCGGATGTGGATTTTTTATCGTATGATTTTGGTGAAATGCCTAAGGTGCTTGTCCGTAAGTTACTTACTGAAAAAATAACTTCTAGAGAAATGCTGGTCGAGCCGCTGCTTCACCCGTCCCCTAACGCTGCATTTGGGCTCAAGGATTTTCCACATGTCAATACAGAGCTTCTAGCGCGATACTTAAATGCTGCTACACAAGCCAGAACCGTGGGTACAAGTGTATTGCTGTATGGTGAATCTGGAACAGGCAAAACGGAATTATCTCGAGCACTAGCGAAAAGTTGTGGTAGAACGCTTTATGAAATCCGCTCTACGGCACTAGCTAGCAACTATGCCGATGATGAGTTTAACAGTCGCTTCCCTAACAAGGACAGGCTTCGTTATCTTTCTTTGCTCAACTCATTACTCACTAACAAATCTAACGCTATGATGTTAGTCGACGAGTGTGAGGGCTTATTTGAAAATGTTGATAGCCAATACAGTAAAGAGCACCTACAGCGTTTTATCGAGTACAACGATATCCCTTGCATTTGGATAACCAATTATGTGCAGAGCCTTGAAGCCAGCTTTATCAGAAGGTTCAAGCTCGCCATTGATGTACCTTCATTGAAACCTGAAGAAATAGAAAGCGTTACGCGCTTTTACTATCGCGGGTTAGGTGTGTCTCTTGCTGCTCGAAAGCAAATCAGTCAGGTAGAGAATATCACGCCTGCGATAGTGGCCAATGCAACTCACATTGCGCACACCATTAAAGCAAAGAGCGTTGATGCAGAAACAGTGGTAAACGATGTCGTCGAGTACTCTCTCCGCGCGACAGAGCAGTGGCAAGACAAGCTTAACTACAAAGGCGAAATTCCGTTTGAAGTAAGCTACCTTAACATCAAGCAGCCACAAGCCTACCTTGAGGATATTACTTATGCACTTAAGCACAATCTACCTAGTCGTACGTTAATCTCTGGTCCTCCAGGAACAGGGAAAACCGCCTATGCGCATTATCTCGCTGAGTTAAACAATAGAAAGCTCTCGCGGGTTAAATGCTCGGACGTATTAAGTAAATGGGTTGGCGAAAGCGAACAGAAAGTTGCTGAACTCTTCCAGCGCGCACACGCAGAAGAGCAGGTTATCCTTCTTGATGAAGTTGACAGCTTACTCAGTGCTCGTGAAGGACTAAATACTCAACATGAACTTCAGTTCGTTAATGAGTTTCTAACGCAAATAGAGTGTTTCACGCAGCCCTTGTTTGCCGCTACAAACTTTGCCACCAAACTAGATAAAGCGGTATTGCGTCGTTTCGACTTCAAGCTTGATTGCCAATACTTAACTTCAGTGCAAGTACTAGAGCTTTATAAACAGATAACAGGAATTAAAAGACTAAGCGAGTCAGAAAGTGCAACGCTGCTTCAACTGAAATACCTGACTCCAGGTGACTTTGCCATCTTGGCGCGCCGCACCAAGTTTCGTCCTAACGCTTCAATTAGAGATTTTGCCATCAACTTATTGGCAGAAGAAAACCAACGTAAGCAAACCAAACCCCAACCGGGCTTTATTCGCCCTCACTAACCCATAGAGGTAAACACTATGTCTACATCCGTATTGAGTTCGCTCAAGGTCATCGCTCGCCCTAAAATTGAGCCCAAACCTCCCGTTATCGGTAAGCGTTTAAAGCTTATTGAAAGGCTAGAGCAACAAAAAGAGATGGCGCAATGCCTTATCGACAACAAACGTTTTGAGGCGTTTAAGGAAAAGAAAGTTAAGAACCCTGAAACAGGTGAAATCACCACTCAGCGCAGACCCACCACTGTTCGACCGTGGTATTACGATAGCGACGAATACTACTATCTTGAAATAAAAGTAGGTAATAAACCTATTGAACTTCAAAAAGGTAAACCTGCGATAGATGTTGGCGATAAAGCCAAGCTACCTGAGATTATCGATACCGTTATACAGGCGATTGAAAAAGGTGAGCTTGATAGTGCTCTACTCAAACCAGTTGTTCCTAAAAAGGCGGGGCCGAAAAGTCAATAAAAGTAGAGCCGTTGAAAGGGTGATAATCAGTGTCGCCCTTTCTCTTTCAATAATGCGGCAGTAATAAATCAAATAACGAACAATCAAGCCTTATTTCAACAAGCAACTTAACGCTGCCAATACGACTAAATTAGCTTTTTATGCGGCTCGCTTCGACAAAAAAGCCAACCTATTTCAAATTAACATCAAGGAACCAAATTATGCGCATTCACAGCGAAGGGCTAGCTTTGCCTGTTACCCACAAGTTTACTAACGCAATAACGGTTATGCTGAACGAAAAGGGCATTTTGGGTAATAGTGTAACTATTAACTTTCGTGACCCGACTTACTCAGCCGAGAATGGAGGTTTTCATCCTGTCGAAATTAGACTGGAACGGCAGAATAACACTTGGCGCCTGTGCTATATCACAGACTTCGCTTACGTCGGGAGTGGCCCCTATGCAGAGTTAGCAAAAGACCTCGACTTTGATTTCCAAGCAGGCGTATTTCAAAACCTTTTCGGCGTTTTTCCTATCGAACAGGCAACCGATATGTATCAGATATGGGAAGGTAATTTTCTGCATTACTGGATTGAGTTGGAAGCGTTTTCGATAAACATCTCAGAATAGACTAGGCACTTTTTTTAAAACTGTAAACAGATAAGGAGCATTGAAAAACAGTGAGGATAAATATTGTGTCGAGATGTGTTTCCAATCTCAATGTTACCAGTAAGAAAGCGGCCTATTCTGTCTTTGTGGGTCGAGAGCCAGGAGTGTACGAAACGTGGAAAGAAGCTGAAGCTCAAGTCAAAGGTTACAGCGGAAACCGTTATAAAGGTTTTCCGTCACTATTAGAGGCAAGGCGTGCCTATAGATGCTTTCTCAAGGAGGCTAAGGTAGTGACTGAATCAGAAAACAAACCCCAAAAAGTTAAAAAGACAAAGCCGGGTGTTATTACCGGCGTTGACGTTCCACCTTGGAATTTGGACTAGCTAGAACGTCAAGTGCATGGAGCTGTACAGATAACCTCTGTCGTTCCATGCCGTCTATATTACAACCGCTCGGTTATTCGGTAGATAATGAGTTTATGAGCGATAGTCCAAAATGATGGACGAGAAATAGAGGTAAACCTGCCAAAATGAAGATGATTTCTGACGTTTGTACCTTTCTTTTCTGTGATAATAATATCGACAGTTGACTGGTAAGTGTTTCATGCTCTTCGTTCGTTATAAGACAAGCTTTTTTATGATTTATACACGCTAATTGTATCCAGTCAGAATGAGTTATCTTTCTCGCATCACTTAACTCTTTTGTTCCCTCTTCAGCTGAAAGGCGTTTGTATATTTTGCCTCTACAGCTACTTACGCTAATTTGGCTCGATAAAAATGATTCTGGAGTTTTTACATGCCTTGTAGCTTCGACCATAGGATAGTTGATGAAAGCGTATCCTAAATCAGTCTCATCTGAATAAAGATTAATGAATGTCTCTAGCGTTTCAAAGGAAAATTTATCATCATTGTATTCAAGATCGAAGAACAAATAAATTTCTGTGAATTTATGTCGAGATATGCCAGCTAAGGCCTCCTGATTCTTTGGTTGGGTTTTCGACTCCCGTAATAACTCAACCACGTAAGCGATCAATATAGACCGTTGTGATTCGTTTAGTGTTTGAGGCTATCTTCGTTTAAGGAGATGCGTTCTATATCTAACCGTGCTTCACAGCCGAA
>NZ_JACSOE010000135.1:0-6247 GCF_014349115.1 Alteromonas sp. BZK5
CGAAATTGCTAACGTGCAAAAAGGCGATGCAGTACTGATAACCGCCGCATCGAGCAGTGTTGGATTGGCTGCGATTCAAATTGTGAATGCTCTGGGGGGTACCGCTATCGCTACAACTCTAACAGGAGCTAAAAAGGCTGCTGTGCTCAAGGCTGGCGCGGCCCATGTGATTGCAACCCAAGAAGAACCGCTACTGGATAGCTTGAGAAGCATCTTGGGAGCAAACAATTTAAAAATCGCATTTGATGCTGTCGGTGGGCCGCAGATAGCTGAAATTGCTGAAGCAATGAGCCCTGAAGGAACAATAATAGTACACGGAGCATTAAGTCCCGAAGTAACTCCTCTTCCCTTAAAAATAGCACTTCGTAAAAGTCTGACAGTTAGGGGGTATGTGTTTACTGAAGTTATAAAAGACATCGAGCGTTTTCGCAGAGCAAAGCAATTTATCCTCTCGGGTTTATCCGAGGGAACACTCAAGCCTGTCATTGATCGAAGCTTTAAATTTGAAGAGATAGTAGCAGCGCATAACTATCTGGAGTCCAATCAGCAGATTGGTAAAATAGTGGTCGAACTTGATTAGCAGTTCGTAGCTTCCGCTAGTATCTCAACTCAGTCAGTGCCTGATAATAATTAGCGTGGGCTTTGTTGCGGAAATCGAATGAACTAAATCAGAATCTTACGATCAGATCAGGGACATTCATTCACTGACTTTGACTACATGCCGAAGTCTCGCTACAAAACCACAAACTGGCGCAAGTACAATATTTCAGGCGTGACACATGCGGAAGTACTCCCAAATTTACTCAATCAAACACGCCGATCCATCAAGGAAATTTCGGGAGATGGCGCTTACGATACAAGGGAGTGCCACAGGGCGATTAGGGTTAAGAAAGCAATACCTCTAATCCCTCCACGTGAAGGAGTCGCCTTCTGGGAAAAAGGTCATCCACGTAATCTGGCGGTTGGTTGCCAAAAGCTCTATGGTTCGAACAAAAAGTGGAGTTGAGCAACAACAGCTACAATCAATTCAACGTTTGCGTGAGTTAGCAATTAAGAGTCAAAACGCCTCGCAGAAACAAATAGTATCGTTACTGTTAGAACTAAATATCCGCTTACCCAATACACAAGGCGGCATACTGCGAGGGTTAAAAGGTGTACTTGAAGACGGAGAGAATAATTTGTCTGATACCTTCCGTGCCACTCTTTCGGTCGCTAAAGTACAACTTGAAAATATGATTAGTGCTATTCGCGAATATGATAAATATTTAGAACAGAGTATTCAGTTATTACCTGATTGTAAGAAACTATTAAAGCTTGAAGGTGTAGGTCCAGTTAATGCGGTAAACCTTTACATTGCGCTGGGTGCAAATCAATCACAGCCATTTAAAAGTGGGAAAAATGCGTCTGCTTGTATTGGTTTAACGCCCATTCAGCATTCCTCTGGTGGTAAAGAAGTAATGGGAACCATAGGTAAGTATTGTAAAAACGGCTCCCTCCGAAGTCAGCTGATCACTGGCGCCATGTCAGTGGTGATTAAAGTGATAAAGTACGGCGCAAAAACGAAAAAAGAACTTTGGTTGCAGGGCTTAATGCAACGGCGAGGTAATAGGTGTGCAGCTGTAGCCCTGGCTAATAAAACCGTCAGAACTGCTTATAGTATGCTGCAAAATAATACAGAGTATCACGCTGCATAACTCACAGCGCAAAATGAGTTAACCAACTAAAATGCTTGAACAAAGATAAAAATCTACAAACGAAGTCAGCCGCAAGCTTGGAGCATAAAAGCTCGCCAGCGAGACTTGGCCGTTTGTTCGCGTAAACATCAGTGAGCCAGAGATAGCTTCTCTATTAGAGCTCGAACATAAGCACGCATTTTTCTTTTTGTGATATTAAATTTTGGTTGTTGACATGGGGGAGTCCACATAAGCTTGCGGGTGCCATAAACAAGGAAGTGATTTGCCTAGAAAAACATCATGGACGAGGCGAAGCGAGAGCGTACCATGTTATGGATGCGGCATCGTTAGTGAATAGGTTCCCTGAATGGAAAGGGCTGAAAACTATAGGCGTTACGCTAAGCTATCGGCAGCCCAAAAGCGGTAAAGAATCTTTGGAATACCGGTACTACATTAGCTCAGCCGCTTTGACAAAAGCACGCTTCGCCACTGCCGTGAGAAGTCATTGGGCAGTAGAAAACAGTCTTCATTGGGTTCTTGATGTCTCGATGAAAGAAGATGAATGTCAGATATATCGTGGCAATGCCGCCGAAATCCTGTCAGGGGCGAGGAAATTTGCTTTGAACATGCTTCGCGCGGAGACAACCAGAAAAGTAAGTGTGCCACGGAAACAGAAACGTGCGCATGGTAGCACTGATTACTTGGAAAAGGTGTTAGCGGCGGGTTTGGTAGCGTTGAACGATATTTGATCGTTCATGCTCTCACCGTGCACTTTCAACTGTACTAGCTCAGAATTGATGCTTACTCGTTTTTTTAGGCGCCGCTGTAAGATTAGATTTGAGCTAGATTCTTCTCAGCCAAGCCCGTTTCCCATCGATTAATGTTTCCAGTGGTGTTCTGCTACAGCACATTTTGCCTTGCTGAGTCCTTTCATTGTTTTACTAATCCATCTACACTGTCTCATTAAAGGGGAAGCGGACAAATGCACAACAAGTAACTGTTCATTATCGGTAGCGGGAAAAAAGTCAGTCAATTCATCAGACGAAAACTACCATACCCCAAGGGGGCTTCTAAGGTGATCGATTGTTATCGGCATGGTAATTTCAAGAAAAAATACTTTGAGGAGGGACAAGCCATTAATAAGATTCAGTTTATCGGCACTATCTTTATTATATTAACATTATTAGTGGTAGGTATTGGCTTTTATTGGATTGCACGTCGACATGATAAATAGATCCTGTTGCAAAAGGCTACTTGACAAGAAAGTTAGAAAACAGCTGACATACCAAAACATCCCATACTGAATTTTTGCTCCTCCAAAAAAGGATAACTAACCATCACATAAGGATGCCACCGCATGATAATGCGGTCGATTATTGCCTCTAACGTCTAGAACAGCTTGAGTACATGAAGGTATATCAGTATGGAATTTCACGATACTCCGAATGCCTCTCCCGACTATATTGATTGAAAGAGTGGCCTTTCGGATGTTCAGTTGCCATACTTCGTGACAGTTCTGCTATTCCCAAAGACATGGGATAGGCAATAAATAAAATTCACAAATGTAACCCTTAAACACCAGAAAGACAGCAGGTTTATAAAGCGGTGTACGTCCCGATGTAGAACTTCAGATTGTATACTGAGTATATAAGTTAGGGAAAAATAGGTTAATATAGGCCCATTCAACAAATGCGAATACTCGCCTTCAGCTGGACTTTTGAATCACATTTTTTGCTGTAACACGTATTGTGGGAGTGCATCATGTTAACGTACACGCGCGACAGAGGGAAAAAGCAGACTATATGGGATATCATTGACATCCCCCAGAGAGGTCGCCAGCTTCAAGAGGCCATAGCAAGAGGTTTACCCTATTCCACCTTTTTGCGCATCGCACGTTACGCTGAAATGACCAATGCAGAATTGGTTGGGTTACTCGGGATTTCAGTATCCACGCTACGTCGTCGTGCAAATGCTGGAAAGTTGAGTGTTATTGAAAGCGAAAAAGTAGTTCGCCTCATTCAAGTGATTAATGCAGGGATAACGCTTTTTGATGGCAGTAAAGAGAAAGCGCTGTCATGGCTTAAGTCTCCCTCTCGTGGATTGAATGGCATTCAGCCTATCACGATGATATCGACATACGCGGGGACAAACGAGGTTATGGCGTTGATTGGTCGTCTAGAGCATGGTGTGTATTGTTAATTAGAACGCGCTATAATGTCTAGTAGCGAAAGACAGCACAAGGCTAGTACGACATTGTTATATTCGCTGAATTTTGACCAACTTAGAAGAAAAATTGCCTTTACTAGAACGGCAGAGCATCGATTGAAACAGTGTTTAAAGGTGTATCATGGCAAGAGTGTCGAGAGTTCCATTGAGCTTCATTTTATCAAGCAAAAACCCACGGTCTGAAGACAAGGCTCGATTGGATAAGTTTATGAGTACGTTTAGAGAACGTTCAAAAGAAAAGATTGCGAGAAAATTTCCTCACCTTCCCGAAGTCGAAATTGACTAGATTTTTACAGGTTCTCGTTTTCGGTTTTGTTTTAGATTTAGTCTTAGTTGATGCTCAGTGAGCGCTTAGTTGAGTAACTCACTGAAGGCGACACCGCTTTTTGTGCTCAACATTGTTCGATGTGTGTGGGCATCTCATCATAAGTGGCTTTATCAAGTTTACATGCCCCCCTCTCTGCCAGCATTTTACCTTATCAACGAGTTTTTAAATTTATTGCGTAAACTGCTCTGATTGTTCATATCGGGTAATGGCACAGCTTAGTGCATCTATAAGCAATAGGTTGTTATCGTAGTCCTGTAACAAAATTTCCATAATGTCTAAAGCTTTTTGGTGCTCTTCTTCGTTATTTATAATACTTAATATTGGAAATTCACTTTGAAGTCGCTGCCCCATTTCTCGCAATCTTAAGAGAGCATTGCTACGTTTTTGCATAGTCTCTGCCGAATTTTCGTCGTCAGAGATTACATCAAATATATTCTTATATTGAAGAACCTCATCTCCTGTTTGTTGCTCATGCTCAATGACTTGTTTACTTCGTGCAGTGTCATCAGCTACTTCATCAATAAGTTCTTCTTCGCCTGTTGGCCAGTGAAAATCGTTTGGGCTAAGAAGCTCCTCTAGCGTGTACTTATTTGTGATTATTTCACGTTTTTCACACCAATCTCTCGCTATCACATCAAAAAATTCTGCAGGAATTTTCACCGACACCTGAGAGTCTAATATTTCAACTGGTAACGGCATGGAATGCGAAACAACAATATCTATTTGGGCACTACTCTCGGGGGGTAGTGCTTCACTATTGCCAGACTCATTATTATCTATCTGATAGAGGCTCAATGCGGTGGAGGCCTGTGATATCAAACTTTTCTTGCTCATACTCTTGTCCTGAAATTATCAGCTTCGCTACATTAATGGTTAGGCTCTGAGCTTAAATATATGCTCACACCTCAATATTAACTCAGCGGCTTATTCTGCTTTTGGCGATAATGATTAAACTAACCCGGGCGGCTAGCGCCGAACTATTAACCAATGGAGCAAATATTGATACTAATATGAAATCGAAAACTTTCACACGAAAATTCCTACGATAAGTAGGTTTAGCCAACTATCTTGACCGGGTCTCTATAAATATTCGACAAGACAATAGCTATGCCGAGCTTAGAGCGATTTTGGTTGCGCTGTTCAATCCACTTATCTTCCACCAGCGAGCCTGTGTCAAAAGTCTCAGTGTCTTGCTGTGTTAGCATATCTAGTAGTTCAGCGGTTCGAAGATAGACTGTGACACTAACCCACGTCGCTTTTTTCTTGTTGCTGACCTTGGTTACCTTTGTACTTCTTTGTTGTTACGAGTGATAGATTGGAAACCAAGTCACTTTACGGAAATGTGTTCACTTCAATTGAGCCGATATTTGCTCTTTACTCTCACATTAAAAAAACCTTGTGACATAGTGTGTATTTCCTCAAATTGAATTAAGGTGTTCAATTTTTTCTCGAAAAATGCCTTAATCATGCCCTATACTCGTATGATAGCTGCTGATTGCTTTGGGTCTATAGTACGGCTTCGTTGTTAATCCATGACTGTGAGCAGCATGGTTAAAACTAGGAAGCCTGCTAACATTTGTGTTTGTTAAATGTGAGGAACGCGATGTATCAAATTATTGTGTACGGAACGATTGGTATGCTGGTGACGCTAGCCTGTGCAGCCATCTTCATTGACTGGGATAAAATAGGTCACAAATACTTTCCAGAAACCTTTAAGGCGCCAGAGGATAATTCCTGAGAGCCGCTCAATATCAAGTGCCCTAGGGAGGATGCGAATAAGTCCCCAATGTGAGATCATAGCTGCATAGTAAATTGCAGTCATTACCGTCCATGAGCCAACAGTTAACTTTTGCCGATAGTGAATTTTCCAGCAAGCGCCGCCAGACCCGCAAAGAAATTTTCTTATCCCGGATGGATAATTTGCTGCCGTGGTCTCAACTGCTGGAAGTGATTGAACCCTTTTATCCTAAAGCAGGCAATGGCAGACGTCCGTATGCGCTTGAGACCATGTTTCGCATTC
>NZ_JACSOE010000136.1:0-5912 GCF_014349115.1 Alteromonas sp. BZK5
TCATTAGCCCTTCTACCGCTAATGGTATCTAGTCATGCACACGCCGCAAAAGCCGAAATTTTCGACGATAGCGTTATCGTTGTGTACAAAGAAAATGTAAGCAAAGCGGAAAAGATGCGCGCTCGCTCTTCGGTACGTGCACGAATTAGTGACGCAAACCGTGATGAAGTAGATGATCGCTTCTCTAACCTTTTAAATGGTCGCATTGCCAAACTGGAACTTCGTGGCAAGTCTGTAAAAGACGCCATAGAAATCTTAAAGAAAAATCCTGCGGTTAAAATCGCCGAGCCAAACTTCTTGTACCGCAAAGCCCTGGTACCTAACGATCCTTCTTATGGTGACCTATGGGGTTTGAATAACACAGGTCAAGCCGGCGGTACTGCAGATGTGGATATTGACGCACCAGAAGCATGGGATATTACAACCGGTGATAGCGATGTGGTCATCGGCGTTATCGATACGGGTGTTGACTACAATCATGAAGACCTTGCAGATAACGCATGGATTAACCCAGGTGAAATCGCTGGAAACGGTATTGATGATGATGGCAACGGCTATATTGACGATGTTTACGGTATCGATACCGCAAACGGTGATACCGACCCAATGGACGACGACTCTCACGGTACACACGTAGCAGGCACCATTGGTGCTGTGGGCGGTAATGGCATCGGTGTAGTTGGTGTAAACCATGACGTGTCAATCGCTGGCTGTAAATTCCTTGGAGCAGATGGAACGGGTTCAACCGCTGGCGCTATTGAATGTATCGATTACTTCACCGACCTTAAAGAGAACCGCGGCATCAATATTAAGGCTACCAACAACAGCTGGGGTGGCGGCGGCTATAGTGAAGCGCTAGAAACCGCTATTGAAGAAGCTGGCCAAGCGGGTATTTTGTTTGTTGCTGCGGCAGGTAACTCTGGTTCAAACAACGACAACGTAGATAACTACCCGTCTAACTATGTCACTACAACAAACAGTCTGGTTGCAGTTGCTAGCCACACTCGTACTGACGGAGACAGCGGCTTCTCATACGGTATTGAAACTGTAGACATCGCGGCGCCGGGTACAGCTATCCTATCTACAATACCAGGTGACGGCTATGCGACATACTCGGGCACATCAATGGCAACGCCACATGTTACGGGTGCAGCAGCACTTGTGTGGTCGCTAAACCCAGAACTTACGCCATCTGAAATGAAAGAGCTGTTAATGTCTACAGGTGAAACTAGCCTATGGGCTAATGGTCGCACCGTGTCTGGCAACCGCCTAAATGTACTTAATGCACTTGAAGAAGCTGATCCTACTCCAGGTTTTAAACTGGGCATTACACCTGGTTCAGCTGAAATAGAAGCGGGTGAGACCTACACCTTCACTATTGAAGTTGGTTCAATTGCTGGCTACGAAGAAGAAGTACAGCTATCGCTTGCTGAGCCAAGTGATATCGCGTCTTTAAGCGCAAGCTCGGCAATGCCTGGCGATACAGTAACACTGACCGTAGAGACATCTGAGGAAACGCCTTGGGGTCCGTACAGCTTTACGGTTAACGGTGTAAGCGGTGATATTGAGAAATCTAAATCAGCGAACCTTTATGTTTACCCTCAAGGGCTAAACGAATTCCCTTACGCGTATTCTGGTGATGCAGTACCTACGTTACCGAATGAAGAAGATCCTGACGATGTTGGCGTTGACCTAGTGATTAACGTTCCTGACGACTTAACAGTATTCGGTATGCAGGCGTCGGTAGATATCACACACACCTATAGCGGTGACCTCGTACTATCACTGACTTCTCCTCAGGGTACAACCACCGTTCTTCGTCAGAACCAAGGTGGCGGTACAGATGATATCGTTGAGAGCTATAACTCTGATGCCTTCAACGGCGAAGTAGCAACAGGCGATTGGACCTTGAACGTGCTTGATACGTTCAACGGTGACAACGGCACTGTAAACACATGGAGCCTTGTGGTGACCGGTATTGGTGAAGTAGGTCCAACACCGCCTAACTCTGCGTTTACCTATGACGCTTCAGGCTTATCAGTAAGCTTTACTAATAACAGTAACGACGTTAATGACGACATTGTCAGCTATAGCTGGGACTTTGGCGATGGCTCTACTTCAACGGAAGAGAACCCAACGCATGTTTACGCGAGCACTGGCGCCTATGACGTAACCCTTACGGTTACCGACTCTGAAGGCCAAACTGGCGTATCAACAGAAACCGTATCAGTTTCAGATAGCACCATTGTTGCCGAGATTGACCGCGCTATGCTGTCTCGATTCGGTTCGTTACGCGTAGATTTATCATATAGTGGCTCGATGGCCGATACTGTAATGATTTATCGCAACGGTGAGCTACTTGAAGAAGTAAGCAACACTGGACGTTATCGCGACAGAAGCAGAGGCGTTCAACCTGGTGAGTATACTTATATGGTTTGTGATGAAACCTCTGCATGCTCTGCACCAGTGTCTGTAAACCTTTAATGTAGTTTGCGTATCGCTGACGCGCTCTTCGTGACAGTTGGCGAATGATACGCTGAACAGTTAAGAGTTAAGCAATTGCCGGCCAAGGATAGGCCGGCTTTTTTTATTCTGAGAATTAAAGAGAGCACCAGTCTAAGCCATCGGCTTATTCACTATAAGCCAAATACAACGTACACTTGATGCATTAAGAAATAATAAGCATTTTTTCATGCACATACTCATTATTGACGATCACGAAATTGTAAGGGATGGCATTAAAACACTTATCGAGCAAGAGTATGGCTGGCATGTTTCCTACGCAGTAAGCTCTCTGGATGCTCTTCCCTCCTTCGCTACGTTAGACGATATTGACGTTGCCATTCTAGATATCTCACTAGCACAGGAAAGTGGTTTCGACACGCTAATAAAAATCAAGAAAGACGCGCCGTTTATAAAGTGCTTAATGCTGAGCATGTATGATCATGTTGGCTATATCAGTAAAGCGCTTGAACTCGGCGCCGATGGCTACGTTACAAAGAATGCTGCCACCAAAGAGTTAATGGACGCGTTGGAAGCTCTAGAAAAAGACGAGAATTATCTAAGCACAGATATTAGTAAAAAGTTAGCTTTCGGTGATAAACAGCTAACCTCTATCCTTACTGAAAGGGAAAAGGAAATTTTCTTACTGTTAGCAAAAGGATTTCAGCCAAAACAGATTGCCTACTACATAGACACTGCCCCGAAAACAGTGATGGTTCACAGAACTAATATTTACAAGAAACTTAATGTAACCTCCCAATTTGGTTTACTTAGAATTGCGTTAGAAACTGGGTACCTCGACGTTTCTGACGTTATCTACGACGATACGCTAGTCAAAGCAAATTGATGAATTTAACGCGGTATTTCAACGTTACCTATTTACTAATGGGATTAGGTTATACCGCGCTATTTCACGGCGTGTGGTTGCTCAGCACCCAATTTGAAATTATTTCAGGTACGGTGAGCTGGTATTTGCCCGCTGGTGTTCGCCTGGCGGCGTTTTTACTACTGCCAATTTACAGCTGGCCACTGCTACTCATCGCAGAAAAATTAACCCACTTCATTTTATTTCACCCCGGTGGCATTCTCGACAATACGGCCTTTTTAAGTGGAACCATAGGTTGGTATTTAGTCCATTTGGTGCTGTCACCCGCGGTAATTTGTACATGCGTTTATTTATTCAGACGTCGCTTTAGCGCACCTTATATAGACAATGTTTCCAGCACCCTTGCCACGTTGGCTTTTGGTGTTCTTATAAGTGTTGCTCTTGGGGCGGTATTTTTGGGCAGAAGGGCTATTGAACTACAAACAGGCATAGAGGTTTTTCTTTCTATTTTGTTTGATTTTTCATTAGGTGATTTTGTAGGAATTGTTGTTCTTTGTCCGTTTCTCTTCGCATTATATAAACGGCCATCTATTCCTAAGAGTCACTTAGCACTGTACCTTACAACAATCGCTTGGCTGGTTTTGCTGATACTAAGCAGCTATGCCTACTCCCAACAAATTAACATCAGCTATCAGGTTAAATATCTAGCGGTTTTCCCTGCGCTGTTTTTATCATATCGCTATGCCATAGTTGGCAGTGCGTTTTCGTGTTTACTCATAGGCATTACTGCGCTCGTGGTGGCAAGCCAGAGCGCACTTCCTCCCATTGAGCATCAGTTTTACATCTTAGCATCATGTACAGGTTGCCTCATTTTAGGTGCGTCAATTAACCAATCTACCTTGCTGAATATGAAGCTTGCGAAGAAAAACGAGGATCTTGAAGTATCGGTGCAAAGCGCTCAAGCACTGGCCAGTCAATTGGTGGTAGTGCAAGAAGATGAACGAAAGCGCTTATCGCGGGATTTACACGACGATTTTGGTCACCGCATAGTCGATTTGAAACTTCAACTGTCGCTAGATAGCAGAGAAAGCGACAACGACATGATGCTCAATAAGATAGATGCTCTATACCACGCAATGAAGAAAAGCTTAGGGGGGTTGCGCCCGTCCGGTATTGATACACTTCCCATTGAAAGCGTGATTCAACGTTCAGAGATTATTACCACGCTCAAACGCGCAAACATAGACTATTCGTTTAACGTTAGCGGCACGCCAGTACCGTTCGATTCAGACCAGAAAATACACATCTATCGCATTGTGCAGGAAGCGGTGACAAACAGTATAAAATATGCCAATGCGACGTCGCTCAGCATTGATATCAACTATGCGCAACACAGGGCCGTGTTTACCGTTACTGACGACGGCGGCGGCATCCCTGAGCATATTGCCCAACTAGCAAACGCCGAACCCACACTCGGCCTGCTGTCGATGAGAGAACGCGCAAAGTTGATAAATGGCGAGTTTGATATTTCCCAGAACAAACCATCAGGCACCCGAGTTTGCCTGGCTTTGCCCTACAGAGCTTAAGTTACTCTACTGCGTTTTAGGTGCGTCGCTGCATCCTTTTTATGTTACATTGCTGTTGATTTAACTACTATTTTGATAACCGTATGCAAAAAAATTTCATTACTCGCCGAGCCCCCTTTTTTAGACAGTGCCTAAACATTGCTGTCCTAATTGCCGCTGTCACCACGTTAAATGGCTGTGTGAGTACTCAAAATGAAAGTCCTTACACTTACGCTCCGTCTGCATCACCCTATCAAGATGTGGTCAATGCACAGCAGCGAGCTGTGGAACAAAGCAAATTACTTTTGGTTGTACTGGGTGCTCAGTGGTGCCACGACAGTACTGGCTTAGCTGAGCGTTTTGCGACAAAGGAAATGGACCTTATTCTACGCGCTCATTATGAAACCGTATTTGTTGATGTGGGAACACTTGAAGACAGAAGAAATATAACCGAGCGATTTGACTACCCCATTTATTACGCCACACCAACGGTAATGGTGGTTGAACCTAAAACCAGCGCATTGTTAAACAGAACGTCAATGGATATATGGGGGCGCGCTGACAGCATTCCCTTATCGGAGTACATTCAGTATTTCTCTCGCTTTCCTGCAATGACAACTGCGCAAAAAGCCCCGTTTATTAACTGGGAAGCGACAGATGAAGAAGAAGCTTACAATAAAGAGCAAGCACTCAGATTACAAAGCGCTTATGACAAACTGGGTCCGCTACTTGCGCTAGATTTACAAGGTAATACCCCACAAGGGCTTAACGAGCTATGGAAAGAGACCAAAGGGTTTCGCACTGAACTGCAAAAAACGCTGATAAAGCGCGCCGAGCTTACGTTAGATTCTGAGAATGGCAACGGAGTAAACACCACGCCAGCATTGCGACACTACAATCCGTTTTCGTGGGAACATAATTAGGGCCTGTTGACCTTTGGTGTACGAATTTTGGTCTAAATGGAAGCCTTTTAATCGCGAAACAGTCCTGCAAGCCTAGCGGGCTAAGTTAAAGGACTG
>NZ_JACSOE010000137.1:0-5775 GCF_014349115.1 Alteromonas sp. BZK5
ACAGAGAGACTGAAGCTCATCACTGCATAAGCCGATAGTGACAGTCTGGTTACTATTGTCTCAAGGTGCCTCCGATGCTGTTGGGCTGCTCCGTACGTATTGCAGACACTTGCAGTATGATAAATCAATTGGTTTAGTGTGCGATTAACGGAAGTTCAGCACTTGTCTAATAATGATAGAATAATGCTAATTGTTTTAGAGAATCCGCTTATGAAAACCATTGGAACGCTGGCTAAAGAACTAGACATTAGCGTAGAAACAATCCGATTTTATGAACGTAAAGGACTTATCGTACAGCCACTAAAACCTGATAGTGGTTATCGCATGTATGACGACACCCATGTGAGTCAACTTAAATTCATATTAAAAGCTAAAGCCTTGGGCTTTACACTTGATGAAGTCGCTTCGCTCATGACGATGAGTGGAAACTGCGCTGATGTCGAATCGATGGGATTACAAAAACTTAAGTTGATTCGAGAGAAAATTGCTATTTTGCAGCGGCTAGAACATGTGGTTCAAGATATGACAAATTCTTGTAAAGCCAACCACGACCCTAATTCCTGCCCAATAATCAATTCGCTCAATTAACTATTGACTCCGTACCTATGTACGGAGTTTAGACTACCTCAAAAGTAGAGGTAATTATGATGAATAAAATTCTAGATAAAGTAGGCTCTGGTGGCGTTTGGCTAGCCGCACTTAGCTGCACAGCATGTTTCCCCGCACTTGGTTCACTAGCATCAGCTTTAGGGCTTGGTTTTCTATCACATTTTGAAGGAATAGCGGTTAATACTTTATTACCATTGTTTGCTGCGCTCGCTTTATTGGTCAACTCGTACAACTGGTATCAACATAAGCATGTGGTAAGGGGCATATTAAGTGTAATTGGCCCAATTGCAGTATTGCTGACTCTTTATCCACTGTGGCAATACGACTGGAGCACTTACTTATTTTACTTTGGGATCACATGGATGGTATTTATGTCAGTATTGGATGTCGTTAAGCCAGTTAAGGAACCCGTATGCGAGGTATAGAATTGGAATCTAAGATTACTTGTCCCGAGTGCGGCTTTAGTAAGGTCGAGACCATGCCAACAAACGCTTGCCAGTGGTATTACGAATGTGAGGGATGCAAAGCGCTACTCAAGCCTTTAATAGGTGATTGTTGCGTTTATTGCTCTTTTGGGACTGTTAAGTGCCCACCTATTCAAGAAGGAAGTAGTTGCTGCAATAAATCTTAACGTCTGCTAATGGCACAAATAGTAAGTCCGATATCAACCTTCTGAAGGTCTGCAATTTGTCTTTTGATGCCCATCAAGGCTCTCTGTAGGGCAGCTCAGTACGTGAAGCGGACCTTGGAGCAATGAACTTTCCATCTCAAAGACCAGTAGACTAACAACAAAACTATCTGCAATCTGGGCTACCAATCCCTGGCAAGGACGCCATTGTTAGCCATTAACATGCATACCTATAAACGACATCGGCCAGAGCAAACATTGCTATACCAATTGGTTGAGCAATATTATCCAGATTTTCTGGAGTACCTTTCCCATCAAGGAAAGACATTACCACTTCATGTAGATAAAGAGTTTGCAGAATTTCTAAAGTGTGGTCGGTTTGAGCATGGATTTCTCAGAGTCGTGTGTGACGACTGCAAACATGAGAAGCTGGTCGCGTTCAGTTGCAAACGTAGGGGCTTCTGCCCTATTTGCGGGGCAAGACGGATGGCAGAGAGTGCGAAGTTACTGGTTGACGACGTTCTTAACGGCTATCCCATACGTCAGTGGGTGTTGAGTCTACCTATCCCATTGAGGCTGCTACTTGCCAGATATCCCAAAGAGCTCAGCAAAGTCATGCAAATCATCCATCGCACGATTTCAACTGACATCATCCATCGAACAGGTTACTTGAAAAAGCAAGCCAAGACGGGTGCAGTAACGTACATTCAGCGTTTTGGAAGTGCGCTAAACTTGAATATACACTTCCATATGCTCTTCCTCGAGGGCGTTATTACAGAAGAGCGAGGGCAAACCAAATTCAAGCTCGTCAAAGCGCCGAGCCATAGCGATATGGAACAGATAGTTGACAACATCAGCCACCGCATTGCGGCCTATTTAGAGAAGGCCAGGCTCATTCAGCGTGATATGGACAATGCTTTTCTCGATTTTCCCATGGATGATGAAAATAGCTTATTGCCCTTGCAAGCGGCCTCGGTTAGTTATCGTATTGCTTGGGGCCAGATATGGGCAAAAAAGTATTTAACTTACAAACCTTGCCCGCCAAAGACAAACAACACTACGGACAATTAGCCCAGATAGGCGGTTTCAGTTTACATGCTGGCGTATTCGCAGACGGTCACCAAACCGATAAATTGGAACGCCTGTGCAGATACATCTCAAGACCAGCCATAAGTGAACAACGATTGAATCTTACAGATTCAGGTAAGGTGAGGTATAAACTAAAGACCCCTTACAATGACGGAACGACCCTCGTGTTATTCTCTCCACGGGATTTTCTCGGCAAACTCGTTGCTTTGATACCACCACCTCGACTTAACCTCACGAGGTTTTATGGGGTATTTGCTCCCAATGCTATAGTTCGTGCCGAGGTGACTGCTTCACAACGTAGTAAGAATAGTCCTCGTTTAGCAGAACACCTGAAAGATTCAGAAAAGCCGTATCATTCCCGCAATATGTCTTGGTAATCCGGTCACCGGCGCAAAGACTGAAACGCGTATTCAACATCGACATTACCCAATGCGAGGTTTGCGAAAAATTTAACGTAAAGGTCATTGCTTGCATAACTGACGCGATCATTATCAATAAAATCTTGTCATATTTGGACAAGCACAATTTACCGGAAGCGAGCAATAATCCCCGTACGCCGCCACTTCGTGCGCCACCAAGCATTGACGCATTCTGCGACTATACCATTCAACGTGACTTCGACTTTGGTGCATGAACCACAAAAACCTACCATTACTTAAACACGCAAATTGTTGGGGTGAGGGCTTTCACATATCTTATTGCAGATTTCAGTACCAAAGACCAGTTAACTTGCCTGTCTTGATGACAACTACTCCACTGATTTCTGAAAAGTACCCGTTTGACACACGTTCAACTAGCCTTAAATACATCTGACACGGTGGGTAGTACATAGCGTTAATATTTCTTATACACACAAGCTGTCCTGACCATTCAGGCTAACACATCCGGCTTCCTTGCCGTGAGGATGCGCTCTGCGATGCAGATGTAAATCTGTTAGGTGCCTTGTTGGTAGCTCTGCCAGGCTTGCATTGAACCAATAAAAACATCCACGTTTTCAAAACCCTGTGCCAGCAGATAACTGGCTGCTACGGTGGCGCGCTTACCGCTGCCACAGGCCAGTGTATAATGGCGGGATTTATCCAGTTGGTGGCACATTTCCGGCAGATAGCCTAAGTAGATATGCTTTGCCTGGTCAAATTCGTTGTTTTCAACCTCTTCCTGTTTGCGAACATCCAGCAGTTGCCAGTTAGCACGTGGTGCTCTAATGCGCTCATCAACCTTATCTGCAGTAACGGCGTTCACATGCTGACGATGGTAAGCCTCAATGGTATCTGGCTTTGGTACCATGGTCAGATAACCACTAATCTGCTGGTAGCCCATCCGCCACAGCTGTTCGGAGCTTTCGGTTGCCTGTTGATGGGAATCTGCCACCAGTGCGATAGGTGTGGAGTAGTCCAGAAACCAACCACCATAAGCGCTGAGTAAGCCGCCCGGCAAATTAAGACTGCCGGGATAGTGACAGTCTCGAAACTGGGCATGACTTCTTACATCAATGAGCACGCCGGGACGTTCTGCGCTTTTCTGCCAGGCTGACTGAGCATCCTGTGCCAGCTTCTGGCACGCCACTGGCGGTAAAGGCGTATCCATCCCGGTAACGTTAGACTGCTCCATTTTGCTAAAGTAGGGAGCAATATAATGATTCTCTTTTAACTTACGCTCTATAAAGGCTTTTTTAGAGGTACATTGATAGCCCGGGTTTTGCCGTTTCTCAATGCCTATGGTGGTAAACTCACGTTCTGCCATGCCTGAGCCACACACCGACCCTGCGCCATGAGCCGGGTACACAATAATGTCATCACCCAGGTTGGCCAGCGTTTGTAGGCTGTCATAAAGCTGGCCAGCCATTTTTTCCATTTCCTCGGGGTAGAAGTCTGTGCGACCGACTTCACTGACAAATAAGGTATCGCCGGTAAATACGCCGATAGGCTGACCGTCCTGTTCGTTGTCGATAGCCAACACACAAATACTGTCTTTAGTATGGCCGGGCGTTGCAATAACTTCGAGTGTCCATTTGCCAATCTCAAATTTATCGCCATTACCGGCCTTGCGGGCATATTCGATAGGCTCGTCAGCGTATTTACCATGGTAAATATCAGCACCGGTCTGGTTGGCCAGCGCTACCGCGCCAGAGATAAAGTCTTCATTGCGGTGGGTTTCGATGATGGTGGTGATCCGGCATTCATGCTTTCCGGCAAGGGTGAGATAATGCTGCGTATCTAACTGAGGATCAATCACACAGGCTTCACCATCGCTGCCAATCAGGTAGGAAAGGTGCGCAATGCCCGGTGTTTTAACAGATTCTACAAACATAGGTTAGCTCCACTTTGGGGTTGTGCCGCGCACAACGTGAATGTATTCACTTCACCCTAAGCTTTCAAATGTCACGCCGAATAAAAAGTTTATATAAAACAAGTAATTACATTTTCTACCCAAAAGGCTTCCCAGTAAATGAAGAAATATTCACTTAATCCTATGTAAAATTTACATGCTATTGCGGGATAAGCGTGCCCGTTGCAGACGCTGTTTGAGGTATTGCAGTCTGGGAAGCAAAATCAGCAAGGCTATTGCCCAGTAAATTAACGGTTCCTGCAGGCCGGTTTTGCGAGACCAGCTAAAGTGTAACAGGGCCAGTAAAACAACCAGGTAAATGGTGTTATGCAGGGATTGCCAGCGATTGGCGCAAAGCAGAAGTAGCTGTTCAATAATCTGTTGCGTCCGCTCCTTGTCTTTTGTTGCCTGAAGAGGCAATTTAGCTTGGTATGTGTGCATATGATACCAATAGTCTTGGCTTAATATGTTTCTCCTAAAATCAGGTGTATACTATCGATCTAGTTATGAGAGGTATTTATGAATACAAAAATTGAAGTTTACGGTGTTAAAGCTGTTCAACGCCCCAAAGTTCCAGCAAGAAAGAAACTTGACCTCTCTGGTGAGTTTGGGCAACAGATCGTGAAATCCGAAACTAAGCTAGTGCTAAGAACACACAAGCGTACGTTCGAAAAACTCGCTTACATGTAATGGAGCTTATTTTTTTCCCCTTCGAGCGCGTTATAGAGATTAACGCCTACATTCTCGAAAACGAGCCTGGTATGAAGGGGGCCGCTGATATCAATAAGCTTCAGGGGGCGCTAGGCAGGATTGATAATGCTATTGTTTATTTAGGCTTGAATGATGTTTTCGAAATAGCAGCAAAGTATGCTTCCTCTATTGCACTTTCTCATTCGCTTCCTGATGCAAACAAACGGACTGGTCTCGCTGTAGCTTTGGAATATTTATCTCTCAATGATTATGAATTAATTGCTGATAACGAATTATTCGCAGATGCCATCAGAGATTTGGTTGTGGGCAAAATTGGGGTTCTAGGGATTTTCCCCTCTAAAAAGACATAATCCTCTGTAGACCACACCAATAAATGGCTGCGGAGGTGGTTTACTTTCAGCTTGGAGCCT
>NZ_JACSOE010000138.1:0-5660 GCF_014349115.1 Alteromonas sp. BZK5
TCAGATATGTTATGAATCCCTAAAAGTGTAACAATTACTTGATGCTCTAAAATACCTGTTTATACTGATTATTAATACAGGTATAAAGTAATAGTTATGATCGTACTGAAATCCACATCTGACTTTGAGATAGAAAGCGTTAAATACCCTAACTTCCCTTTACTAACTTGGGAGACTGATAATCCAGAACTAGGCATTGAATCAGGTATGCTTTGTGTAGAGGCGATGCAGTTCTTGATCTATGAGTGCTTAAAACGAGGTCGAGTGAATAGTGAAAACACTTGGTGGACGTATGGCAATCATCTAGCTCAATTCCTGACATTCTGTGAGCAGAACGGTTTGGATTGGCGAGACATTTCAGAAAGCAGTGAAGATGAAATGTTAGTTAGTGCTTATCGTGACCTTTGTGTTGGCGAGTTTGGTATGACAATCAATTCAACCAATCAACATCTACGAACGCTAGTACGTTTCTACTCTTATGGTGTTGGTAAATGGTTTAAGTCATTACCGTACTCTCTTGAATCCGTTTCAGTGAATAAAGGACAGCAGTTTCTAGCTCATACCGAAAGAAATGGTGGTAAGAAGTACAGCTCTGATTTGATGATGAAAACCTTTGAAAAAAAAGCTCAGTTTTTGTCAGCTATTGAAGTGCAAGAGCTTTTATCTGCGATTGAAAATCCAACCTTGAAGCTGATGGTTCGTTTATGCCTACAGACAGGTATTAGACGTAAAGAGCTGTTGCTGTTCCCCTTGCATGTAATACGAAAACCTACAGGCAACCGAGCTTATTACGAGGTTAATATCTCACGAACCAAAGGCGAGAAAGAGCGCAAGATACACATCCCGACACGATTAATGGAAGAGTTGTGGCGTTATGTCAATGAGGCGCGATTTCAGAAACAGCAAGAGTCAGGTGTGGTATCAGATTGCTTGTTTTTAACGTCTGATGGTCAAGAGTGGGCTTCTCAAGGTTCTGCTTTTGGAAAGGCTCTCAAGTCGCTCAATTTACCCTTTCACGTATCTCCACACATGCTAAGACATACTTACGCAACGCACATGCTGAAAGGAATGTTGGAGCATAAAAGCAGTAAGTTTGAACCCTTGATGTACCTACAAGCTCGACTTGGACATTCAAGTATCACAACCACGATGAAGTATTTGCACCTGGTTAATGATTTAGTCGATGACTTTTCGATTGAGTATCAGCAACAAATTGATGCGATTGCGTAGGTAACGTATGGCGAGACAACGAAAAAATCTGACCGTTAACAAAGAAAAGCTTAAGAAAACCTCTGTCGTTGAACCAACAATCGACGCGACTCAAAGCCAAGAGATTGTCCGACCAATCAACCCTGTAGTGAACTATCCAAACCTCGGTTCAAAAGGTGGTAATGGTCGTAATTTCGATTTCAGCCCGCACTACGGCAAGGGCTATGACGACATTACCAACCGAGCGTACTACACCGCAAAAGCACTGCTGAAAAATACCGATGCTTTTACTGAGCAAACTCAAAGAAGTTATTTATATAATGGTTTTGCCTGTTTTGCTGAGTACCTTGAGCTATTTAGGCATTCAGCGAGTGAGGACTTAACGCAAGCGGATATTACACCCGAATTGATTGAACAGTATGTGCTGCATCTCAAAGGCAGTGAGTTAGGTTATACCGGCCAAAAATCGGTTTACAGCAAAGGAAAATCATTCCTGATACGCATGAAAGAAAGGGGGTATTGGCCTGCCATTGGAGACATCAACTTAAATGCTAAGTTCTTCCCTAAGAACCCATTTTCTCACTCAAACAAGCGTGTAAAGGGCGAAAAGGCGCTGACTCCTCATGAAAAAAGGCAGGTGGTGGTGGCGTTAAAACAAGCGATTAAGCCGATTTATCAAAAAACTGAACCACTGACAAGCTATGAGTTAACACTGTGCTTATTGGCTGTGGGAATTCAAACAGGTATCAATACCTCACCGCTTCTCAATATGACCACAGAGGCATTGAGTGACCACCCACTCAAAGACAACCGAAAACTGTTAACCGTATTTAAAAAGCGAGGCAATGCTACGCAGTTGCACAACTTGCGTAAGTCAGAAAGTCTTGAGGTGGTGCAAGGGGTTAAGCTTGATGTGGCCTATCTGATTGAAATCCTTATTAAGCGCAACGCGATAATACGAGAAACTACCAAAACGGATTTAGTATTTGTCTATAAAAGTAAGTGCGGTGGCACAGGCACAAAAAATGGCACGTCCACATCCTTGTCAGATAGAATCGTTGTGTACAACATCAAAAAATTCATTAAGGAATACGACCTAAAAGATGAAGATGGCCGCACGATGAGGCTCAATGTGAGTCGTTTTCGAAAGACGTTCATTAATGGCATGTACGAGCTAAGTGGTGAGAGTTTGTTGATTGCCGCACAGCAAGCCAAGCAAAGCGGAACAGGAACGCTTGACCACTATTTGCACGCGCCTGAGCAATCAAAACGCAACTTAGGGTTAATGGGCGAGATACGAGTCAAGGAGCTAACGAGTGCAGAGCCAAGCGTCCCAGTGGGCCACTGTAAAGACCCAAAGAATGGCGATAGAGCCCCGAAAGATGGTACGTTTTGTAATGACTTTTTGGGGTGTTTTCGCTGCAAGAGTTTCGTCATTACAGGGGATGATTTATATAAGCTCTTTAGCTTTTATTGGGCAATTGTTCGCAACCGTGATGAATTTGGTCGTAAGGACTGGAAACGCCATTTAAGGAACGTGCTCAGAATTGTGGATGAAGACGTAGTACCTGAGTTTGCAAGGTTGGGTCAGTTGCAGCGAGTTGAAACAGAAAAGGAACGTGCAAGAGCCAATCCGCACCTCTATTGGCAAAATCTTGATATGTTGAAGGTGACACAATGAGTTCCATTGAATTAATACTGACGCAAGCAGAGTTCGCCACTCAGCAATGCCCCAAACCAAGTAACAATACACTTGAGCAAGCCATTGATGGTACGTTAACGGGGATTGTCACCTATCTTAAACTCGCCAATGGTGTGTATCAAACACTCTCCCGCTATGAAGACGATGAATGGGTGTTTCCATCCAGTATAGGTACAAAGGCAACGGTAGCAAATCAGTTAAAACTGAATTTTGCCAGAATTTCAAATGTTCAAATGAAACGCATGGCGAAGTGGGTGATATGGAACAAAATGAAGTCGGATTTGGCGGTTAGCTCTCTACGAAAGACTTTGAATGATTTGAGCACCTACTTCCAATGGGTGTTGAGCAGTGATACCACAGCGGTACACGGACTTACCGCGTTTACGTCCAATGCGTATGTGAAGTATGTCAACACCCTCACTTCAAAGCAAAAGGGTGAAGTAAAGCCGTTGTCATCAGACACTAAAGCGCAAAAATTTTTCGTCTTAGAAGACCTGTATCGGTATTGCGAAGCGTTTGATTTTGTCAAAGCGCATCCGTGGGTTGAATCAAGTGCCAGTGAGCAAGCCGGATTTATTGGTGAGACTTTAAAAGAGGCAAGAACTAAAGCCAAAACGCCCATCATTCCTGATGAGGTTCTCATGCCACTGTGCCAGTTTACCAAGTCATACCTAGACAGAGCCGATGAAATTCTGGCAACAGCAAAAAATAAAGAATCACTGCTACTCAGAGATAGTTGCATCTTCTGGTTACTGCTTACGACAGGTATGCGTATTCATGAAGTGCTAGGCATTAAGCGTGGGGCGTATCGCAGCGAAACAAGAGAGGATGCCACCTATTACTACATCGAAACCGAATCCAAGAAAACACACACAGGATTAGCAGAGTGGATTGCACCAGAAATTGCGACAAAAGCAATTGATATTCTGTCTTGCCTGAGTGCGCCACTTCAAGCGCAAGTTGAGCGTGACATCGATAAGGCAAAAGCAAACAACGACCATAAAGAAGTGTATCGACTGCAAGAAATTTCAAACCACGTTTGTCTAACGAAAAACCGACTGAATAAAAACGCAATCACCTTACTCTCTGGAGTAGCCATTACAGAGCATAGGTTGCCTAACCTATGCAAGCAGATAGGGAGTGACTGGAATCTATCATCGCATCAATTCAGACGCTCCTTCGCGAACTATGCGGTACATTCAGAGCTAGGTGATTTAAGAGCATTGAAAGACCACTTCAAGCACTGGTCTATCACCATGACCGCTTTGTATGCCTTTAATGATGATTTAGATGCCGAACTATTTGAAGGGCTGCTCCGAGAAAAGTATCTGGTTGAAGAAGAAATCAAACAAGATTGGTTTGAGTTAGATACCCCCATTACAGGTGGTGCGATGGCGCAAAACATTAAAAGGGTGCGTGAAGACGGTGAGTTAATTAAAACCTTTGGCTCTCGCAGTGAGATGGCTAAAGCCTACTCTAGCTCAATTCCCATCCGCTCAACAGGTATTGGATGGTGTACGAATGATGATGAATGCAAGTGCGGTAAGCCAGATAGTTGTGAAAGCGGTATCGTAGATGAACGACACTTGCCGTATTGGGAAGGAATGTTGGTTCAACAAATGAAATTAATGCAGTTGGATGATATTGGAGGGGCGGGTCGTGCTGCGGCTGAAAAAGGCATGGAGCGTTGTGAAAAGGTTTTGGCTTCGCTAGGTATTGATGTTGAAGCCATGAAGCAAGAGATTAATCAGAGAGCCGATATCGAGGTGATAAATGTCTAATCCAAAAGAGAAAGCAACACACAAGCAGGTTCGACTTGCCATTATTCGCATAGAAAAAGGCCGTCCTAATATTATTTCCGATCACCGTGTCGATTGGCACCCTAATAGATCCACCCATTTGCGGCGTATTGGATCCACTTAAAACCGTCTTTTTTGTCCTCAAACAGAGTGATTATTTCTTGCTTTGTGCTCCTCGTCCAGTCTGATTATTGTTCTCTCGTAATTTGCGGTAACTTTCGCCTTCCAGAACCAGTCGATAGGCGTTGTGTCTGAGTCGATCGAGTGTCGCCGCGCCGAGCAGTTTATTTGGGAAGGCTTGTCCCCATTCACTGAAGTCTAGGTTGCTGGTGATGATTGTCGATTTCTGTTCATACCGTTCATCAATTAAGTCGTGTAAGTCTTCATCATGAGGGGATTTGAGTGGCTTTAAACCGAAGTCATCGATGATGAGCAAGTCTACTTTAGCTAACGTCTGGAAGCGTTTCTCATAGGTGTTCGTGGCTCTCGCTGCATGCAAGTTCGCAAGCAGTTTTGCCTGAGTAAAGAACAACACGTCAATCCCTTTTTGTACCGCACAGTGACCAATAGCCTGAGCAAGATGGCTTTTACCGGTGCCGCACGGCCCCGCGATAAGCACTGCTACATGTTCGTCAATGAACCGGCAATCCGCCAGTTCGTTGATATAAGCGCGGTTCAGATTAGGATTGGCATTCAGATCGAAGTTTTCCAGTGTTTTATTACCTCTGAAGCCTGCACGACGAAGACGTGTGGTATATTTTTTCTGGTCACGTCTGGCGACTTCATCTTGTACCATTAAGGCCAAGAAGTCAGGATAACTGAGTTGGTGGTCAATGGCTTCACGGTTACGTATTGCCAGAGAGTCTGTCATCCCAGACAGGCGTAGCTGTTTCAGTAGTGGCGTGAGTTCGGGGATCGGATTAATCATCGTTTTTTCCTTTTTCTAATGA
>NZ_JACSOE010000139.1:0-5624 GCF_014349115.1 Alteromonas sp. BZK5
AGCTAGTACTATACTCACCACAAACTAATACATTACTTAATGTTTTAAAGTACTGCACTTATATTGGTACATATTACTTATCATTAACCCGAATTTATTTATCCATACTTCAGAAGTTTCGACACGCAATTTTTTTCTGCTTCCTCTGTTCTTTTTTGAATAATGAGATTTTTTCATTATCTAAATTGGCCAAGAATTTATTATCACTTTCTGAATAATGATAATTATAATGGTCATATATTGGCCCATCATTTACATAGTATTGATCAGAAGTCGAGAGTTTGAGTTGGTAGGCAACGCCAACACAAGCAACTAACAGAAAGACCGAGGCCAAACGTAGTTTGAGATCCGTAGCTAATAATTTCACATAAACATATAATACCGCAACACCAAAGGGGCTCCATAGCTCCGCAACATACCTATGTGTAATAGTCGGATAAGAAAGCTGAAACAAGGCACCGCTTGAGATGAGAAAAAGACCTAATAACAGCAGTATGTTTTTGGTACTTTTTATCCCTTTCACAAGGGAAGCAACTCCCCCTAACAAACAAAAAAGAGGGAAAAGCCAGAGCAAATAAAGAGGAATCAGCGGACCTTCCCATCTTCCGTAACCTGTCTCTAATAACCTAGTCAAACTCCAATGATTCGCCCAATCACCTGTAAGGTAAATATAGCTATTCGCTATTATCCGAAAGAACCTATAAAAATCTCCCCTAGGAACAACATCACACACTCTGTCAGTGAACCCCTCAAGAAAAAAGTATCCATAGTTCCCGCCCATAAATGCTAATGCGTTACCATACTTCACGTAGTTGAGAGCAAGAATAGAGGCGCCTCCACAAAGGAGCACAAGCAATGATAGCCAGTAATATGAAATACAATAAACCACACTAGCAAAGTATCTATTCGTTGTTCTGTTAACTTGCTTGAATGCTACCACTAACATTATCAACCCGGTGACAAGATACAAAGCCAGTGCCATTGGCATACGAGTATGAACAGCCAAAGCCGCTAGCACAGCATAGGGAAGAACATTGACCGCGTTTATTGCCTTACTTTCCAAAAGATTATCTCTCAGAAGACGTGAAATAAAAATATTGAAAATACAAAGAGATGCCGCATATGGCTCGTGGTAGATAGTACCATTTTGAGATATTATAAACGTTGCAGAACCCAACCATATTACTGCGGTTATAGTTAGCCATAGTAATAGCGCAGCAACATCACCTTCTTTTTCATACAAGAAGAGCTTTCTATTCACTTCTCTCTGTAAAACAACAAGACCGACAAGCGTAAAAAGTAAAACAAAAAATATAGAGGTGGGAGTTTGAGATAAATCGACAAAGGGATACAGAACAATTCTTGCCAGAGCCGGCAACAATCCATAGTACATGTACGCCTTTCCATTAAAATACCCCCCTTCTTTACCAATAGCCTCGGCCGGGATGTCTAATCGCCCATCAATCATCGCCAAGAAATAATAATTATAGGCTTTCCAAAGAAACTGCGGCGCAAAAAGGTTAAATGTCCAGTTTGTGCACAAACCAACCAGAACTAGAGCACAAAATGCGGGGACCAAAAAGCGCAACGCCATGGCTTTCGAAAGTCCAATAGAGGCAGGCATTAATACTCCTTTATAATGAAAATTTTAGCGAAATAACACAACTAAGCTGGGCATACTTTCCCCATACCCTAACGATAAGTATACTTAAGCATTGAAGCAATAATTTCAATTAAAATTGTTAGACTAATATTCACTGGTGACTGTAATAAAATCATTTACCGCAAGCGTTCAGTCGTTAATAATTGATTCTGCAGATGGTTTATCTCGAAAAAACAACAATTACTTCATAAATGGGAATGATGATGGCTATGAGATTTAGGAAAGATATTCAAGGATTGAGAGCGTTAGCCGTTTTACTCGTTATTGTTTTCCATTCCAATATAGCAACCTTCAGTGGTGGCTATGTGGGAGTCGACGTATTCTTTGTAATATCGGGATACCTAATAACAGGGCTGCTTTTGAAGGAGTTAAAAGACAACCAAGGCATTCAGTTCAAATCATTCTATAGCAAAAGAATTAAACGAATTCTTCCCCTTTCATTAGTAGTGACTGTTACCACTCTTTTTATATTTAGTTTAATTTTATCACCGCTTGAAACCAAAGAACTTAGCAAGACTGGGCTAATGGCTTCTGTTTTTTCTAGTAATTTATGGTTTTCTTACTTAGCAACGAGCTATTTTGGCAGCGAAAATCACTTAAACCCACTCTTGCACACATGGTCACTTGGAGTAGAAGAGCAATTTTATTTACTATGGCCAGCTGTTTTATTTTTATTTGTTCAAGCATTTGGTTTTAGGAAGGTTAAATTTTTGATTGTTACCTTGATCATAATTTCAATGTTCATCTTCCTAACACAATTCTCAAACAACGTCCCCCAAACATTCTTTTCTCCACATACCAGAGCATGGCAGTTCGGCTTCGGAGCACTTATTCATTTTTTGCCTCAATTGAAAGCTGATTATCGTTATACCTCATCTGCAGGGGTTGGTACTGGGTTAACGCTTATAGTGTTAACAAGCCTTCTAATAGGACCAGAGTTTAACTCTTTTGCAGCTTATGCTATCCCTCCTACATTGGGCGCAATGATGGTCATTTATTTCGGTGAAAAAAATAACGCCTTTTCAAACATACTAGCATGCAGACCTTTAGAATTTATCGGCAAAATTTCGTTTTCCCTATATCTATGGCACTGGCCAGTATTGGTTTTTTTCCAGTTTAGCAATCCTTCTCTTTCAAACAGCAACCTTTTTCTCGCTTATTCAATTATTGCTCTTCTATCAATAGGCTCGTTTTATTTCATTGAAGAAACATTCCGCCATAATTCAATAATCAAAAAAGAGCGAACCGCCCTGTTAGCAGGGCTTTCAATAATTGCCGCAGGCTGCTTTGCTTCATTTAGTCTGTATGCATTTTCTAAATTTGAATTAAATTCACCTGCCCAGAAGAAAATTGAAAGTGTCGAGTTTGGAGGGGTTAACACAGGCAGCTGTATTTCAAAAATAAAAGAATCTGAACTGATCGTTTGCGAGAAAGGCGATGTTAAAAGTGAACGTACTCTCGTGCTTTTCGGCGATTCCAAAGCGCAACAATGGATCCCTGAGCTATCAGATATTGCGGCTACCAGAGGTTGGAAGTTATTTACTGTTGTGAAAGCGGGTTGCCCTCCCGTATTAATGGATGTTTATTTGAGCTTTTTGGGGCGGGAGTATAAAGAATGTTCTATTTGGAAAGAAAAAGCTTTAAAACACATTGAGCTTGAATCTCCGGATGTCATCGTAATGACTCATTTTGGCAGTTATGCCCCTATGGTAAATGGGAACAAAGTTAAAGGTAACTATGATATTTGGCAGAAAGGCATCAATAACCTGTTTGAAAGATTCTTTACTTTTACTCCTACGGTTTTGTATATACCGGACAACCCTATGTTTCCAGTTGATATTCCAACTTGTTTATCAAGGAAAGTAGGAGGAGACATACACATTCAGCCTGATGCATGTGGTTTTTCTCTTTCTGAAATGAATAACCATCTCAATGTAAAAAAAGCGATAAGCAATTTACCTTTCGACAATGTTGTCGTAATGGATTTGATAGAAAATTATTGCCCTAACAACTTTTGTCCCGCTGTTAGCAATGGAGAAGTCAGGTACTCAGATCACCATCATTTGAGCAAACAATACATGAAAGAATTATCGCCAATCATGGATGACAAGTTGGTAAGGATTTTTTCAAACTTGTAACAATGAAAAGATTCATAAGGAGAAAGTGACAAGGAACTACGGCAAAAATAGTAGCGTCGTCGTTCTTTCAATCGTTTGCCGTCAGACGCTTCCATGCCGCCGTAATTGGACTTCTAATTGTAATTGGTTGTGCTGCTGATACCGTGTTGACGGCAGACTTCCTCAACCATCATACCTACGTCAACTTCTCTTAACACCCCCATGGTCTGAGATTCTGTGTAGTGTGATTTTCTCATAGCCGTCGCCTGCATTAACTATTGCAGGAAAAACCAATTAAGTCTGTCTCAGTCTAAGGGAAGTGGACATATTCTGGCTTTTGAAGGTTGATTGAATTATTATCTGTTCAGTTTTTAATACAACGACAGTATAGTTAATTTGGTCACAAGGCCATTAAAAAGGCAGAAGAAATGGACCTTCACTCATTCCAAGTCGTCGAACAATTTCTATTAAGAAATGTAAACGTAATAGATTCTTGGCAACTGGGTTATTTCATTGATCATAAAAAGCGATTTCAAGCCGATTTAGAACTAGTGTTAGAACAAAACCCTAGAGGTCCTATTTTAGAAATTGGTTCCGCACCCGGGCATATGACTGCCTTACTCGCGTTACATAATTTAGATATAACTGGAATAGATTTAGCACCAGATCGCGTAGCACCAATTGTCTAAGAGTTTAAATTGAATATTCAGGCTTGTGATATTGAATTAACACCCCTGCCATTTCCAGATAATTCTTTTGAATATATAGTTTTTAGTGAAGTATTTGAGCATTTAAGAATCGATTTGCCATTTACACTGTAAACGTCCGCTAATCCCACCTAGCGCTTAGCAAAGTGCCATGGTAGTAGTTGCTCGATGTTCGGCGCTGGCTTGCTGAACTCATCAAGGCAAGACATCACATACTCGAACACATTGAGGTCGTTGGCCTTTGCGGTTTCGATAATACTGTAGAGCACCGCACTGGCGTTTGCGCCTGTGGCGGTTTGGCTAAACAGCCAATTTTTTCGGCCTATCACGAACGGTTTAATCGCGCGCTCAGCGCGATTGTTATCGATATTCAGTAATCCATCGAGTGTATAACGTACAAGCTTTTCCCATTGGTTCAAGCAGTATTGTATCGCTTCACCTAATTTGGTTTTCGGTAGCACTTGGTGTACTGATTTCTCTAGCCATGTATGGAGCTGGTTGAGCAACGGCAGGCTCTTTTTTTGTCTGGTAAGGTAGCGCACCTCCACCGTTTTATCTTTTAATTGAGTTTCGATACGATAGAGTTTTTGGATGTGATTCAGAGCCCAGTCTGCTTTGCCGCTGCCTTTTTTACCCGCGCCTTTCTTTGCTTCCATAAACTTACGACGTGCATGGGCCCAGCAACCGATAAGGGTTGCTTGCGTTTGCTCGTAGCCTTGATAGCCATCCACTTGTAGATAGCCGCTATAGCCTTGCAGGAAGTCTACTGCGCATTGTCCAGCGCGACTATTGTGATAATCGTACAACACGATATTAGATGTCGCTGTATCGGGGATATTACCGCTAGGTGAATCAGCACCACTGGCATACAACCACATATAGCTGTTCGCTTTTTCAGACTCGACCACTTTTAGCGTGGTTTCATCCGCCGCTATAACGGGTTGTTTTAGCAGATGTTGATGAAGCTGCTCGTAAAGCGGTTTAAACAACTCAGCGCAGCGGACTATCCAATCCGCCATGGTTTTACGGCTTAATTCGATACCGTGCTGTTTGAACATCGCTTCTTGTCGATAAAGCGGTAACCCATACTGATATTTGCTGGTGATGATTTGACTTAACAAGCTTGGCGTTGCGTAG
>NZ_JACSOE010000140.1:0-5623 GCF_014349115.1 Alteromonas sp. BZK5
TTTGTCGTAGTGAATATTGAGTTCTTTTCGCAAGTGTTCGCATGCGGTGTCGTCTGTGTCTTTTGCTTCGGCCTCTAGCAATGATAATAAAATATTTTTGATGGTAATAAGTTTTTGAAGTCTCTTAATTTGCGTAGAATTAAAGCTCATGCGCTCGTATTGAGGGGTGGTTTCAAAATCTAAGATACGCTTTACAGGTTTACCATCAACATCAAAACCCAGATTAAAAAGAGCTATATCGTCCGTCACTTCTATGTCTTGTTCGCCTTGATTGACGCTGTCAGGACTCAAATCTACATAGCAGTTGGTTAGGTCTGAACTGAGTGCGACTATTTTTTCGTTAATTTCAATGCTTGGCTCGCGTTTAACATCGACAATGAGTTTATTAAAGCGATCAGTGGTGACTTGTGTTTCACCTAGAATATGGGCTGGGTTCTCAATATAGTAATTATTGATTGATGCATTCCCCTCTGCGGTGACCTCAAAAGTATCTACGTCTAACCAATTTCTATTAAATTCACCGTCCTTGACCCGTTGGAAAACCACAATATCGGTTATAACGTTGGTATTATCATTTCCAAACACATCATTAGGCAGGCGAAAGGCTATTTTTAGCGTGGCAATTTTGGCTATTTCATTGCGGATAGTATTGTCTATCGAGTCAAGAAAAGAACGGGTAACGATTGCGCACAAGAACCCGCCTTCTCGAACCGTTTTCAACGTTTTCATCAAGAAGAAATTGTGCTCTGACCCTTTTATCTTACGATCATAATCATCTTGCAGGAACGTTTCTAAAAAAGGGGGATTGGCGATACCGCAATCATAATAATTATAGGGTAATGCCACCGATTGAAAGCCATTATTGATAACCTTGATGTTAGGCTCTTTTGCGGCGAGTATACCTGCACTAATAGGACAGTATTCAACAGCTGTAAACGTTGAGTTAGCGCGTGTGCTATCAGGGCAACTTTGAATGAGCGCCCCATCACCGGCGCTTGGCTCTATAACATTGCCACCAGTAAAACCTAGTTTAGACAATATAAACCACATAATTTCGCTTACATAATTCGGCGTGAAATAGGAGCTTAAAATCGACTGGCGCAGGTCAGCAAACACCTTTTCATCCACGGCGTCACGTAACCTATCTGACAGCACTTTATGTTTTGTATTTGTATCGAAGAGAGCGGCTAGGCCGCCCCATCCATCATAGCCATTTAAAACGTCGAGTTCACTTTGTGATAAAGGACGATCTTTTATGTCGTTTAATAGTTCAATGGCTTCAATGTTCTTCAATGCACGAGACTCAAAGGGGGTATAGTTCGTTTGCATTTTTTTCACTCCAAATTCATAGGTATAACTATGGTTACATGGAGTGATTTACCCGCTACTTTCCCTGTACAATGAAGGCGTTGAGTCGTGACGGCGTCAATAGTGAAAATCAATCAGGACTGATATGGCATCCACCTCGTTTATTAATATTTCTTCGCCACATCGTCCAATTTTATTGCTAGAAGGATACATATTGAGGGAACATTTAATTGTTACCCCTCAATATCATACAAATCATGACACCAACCTACGTTTAGTTTTGACAACTAACACTTCTTGGTTTTCTATACCGATAACCAAATGAGCGCCACACCTCTCGACTAATGCGAATTGGGCTAGAACCACACTGCTCAACATCATACATAGCGCCATTTACTGAGATACTTCCATTAAGGATGAGTCGAGAGAGTAACCCCACAGCAGTCGTAGCACCTGTTTCATTGACAGTAAAGTTTTGTCTAGAAAGTGCATCAAGAACATCACAACTAGGACGTTTGAGCATGTTATCCTCTTTCCCATTAGCTATGTCGGGAAACAGGTCTAGTGCGTTAGGCAGTCGATGATTCCCCCTACCGAATTCACCAAGCACTACATTTCCAAATTGTTCTCCAACACCAATATCAAGCCAGAGTGAAGTTTTACTTTTTTTCTTACCCATGAATTTTTGTATCTCATATCGACTTTTTGCGCTGTCAGTGGCAGTGATCACAATATCGAAATCCATAGAAGCGTCACTCGGGGCAAAATGGCGTGGAAAGCCACTGGCAAAATTCTTCCCGTATGCGTTATTCAGCTTATTTGCCATAACTTCTGCTTTATTAAACCCTACTTCGGTAGAGAAAAAACCTGTTCTATTTTTTCCCGTTTCAGTAACTTTTTTAGGGTCAAACAAGAAAAGCTGTAAGCCATATTCTTGTGCCGTCAATTCTTTGCGAATATGATTGAGTTTAAACAGTAAGGGCGCAATGGCACTGCCAGTTGCACCGCACCCCACCAGCGCAATTCGTAAAGTGCTATTGAGCCAGTGAGAGGGGCAAAAGTAGAGTCCAGCTTCGATATTCAACATGCGCTTAACCTCGCATCAGAGTTCTGATAGATAAAAGTGGGATTAAATCTTTCTTTACGTTAACACGATGTCTACGTTTGGCTTTTCTTGCCCAGTAACTCACGATTTGGGTGAATAGTGTTCTTTTTTTATCTTCTTCATCTTTGAGAAAAAGGTACTCTGTGTTGGTGTGCGTGGAAAGTGCATCAAAAAAGCAGCGTTCAATTAAGTGACAGTTCTGAGCGTTTGGAGTGTCTGGTATGAGATCGAGCGTATTTCCGAGACACAAGTTGCCCGAACGACTGATGTTGCCAATAGGCAGTTGGTATAATATGGAGTCAAGGGTCGGGCGTTTATCACTGTCTAAGCCAAACATTTTTAGGTGTCGTGTATTACGCTCAAAGACAAAAAGAGTAGCTGGAAATTTTACATGTAGCGTTTGTTGATTTACATCAGATGAATTCTTCAAGTAGAGATGACGCAGCATGGTGGGCTGATACCACATTAGAATATTCGCACTATCTACCAGTATGTTTGGCGGTATCCAATCCACTGTGCTGTATGACCGCTCTTTTCCCGCGGTAATCAGCTTTACAAGAGCGTGTGGGCTAATTTCATTTCCAAGTGATAATTCACCGTTAACAACATCGTGAAGCGTAGCGTTAACCACCTCTACATCACTGTTAGCATAATAGGTACTGGCTTTCTTAGTGTGTAGCAAGATAGCGTGGCTTGTTACAAACTCACTAATGTCCAATTCGTAAGCATTTCGATTAACTTCTTCAAGCATGATCTGCACTCCGTTTATTCTCTACATAGATAATCTCATGCGGTTAGAATGCGGCCACTTTACTGCCAGTAAATATCAAAATAAGTGTGAAGTAGGTGGGCAAATTTATCGAAATATTGAAGATCGTCAAATAACTTGGGATGCTTTATGTCGACCCCATAGTTCATTTCGTCACCATTGTTAAATGTATCATTACAGGTATTATCTACCGCTTCATAGGTGTTGGCGGGAATGTTAGACTCCCAATCACTTATTAGTACAAGATGCTGCCACATGTTGCTATCGTCAGTAACAATTAACGACTCAATGACATGCCCCTCTAGGTAGGTCTGATAGTATTGAATGTCATTTAGTAATTTGAGGGCGTCATGATCATCCCACAATTGCCACATATCTATTGTTTTTTCGACAACGGGCAAAAGTTCCTTCGTGTTTTTGTAGTGGGTTTTAGTACATTTATCACGCACCAATGAAGCGTAACAGGCTTCAAGCTGATGTTTACCAAAGTATTCAAAAATTTTAAGCGCATTACCGTATTTTTGATTTAAATACTCGACAGTTTCTTCTTCATCTTCACCCTCACGTTCATCCAAATCACCAATGATGTTTTCGTATTGCTCCATAAAAGTTTTTGAACACTTTATTTCTGTATAATCCCCCCAACAACCAAAAGCATATTCAATGACCTCGTCATTGGTTAATGCCCCAAAATCTTCTGCTAAAAGGTTAGAAAACGCGACGATTAAACCTCGCAATAAGTGATTTTCGGTGCTCTCTTTTAAATGGCCGAACCCAAAAAAGTCACTCAATACTAATTTAGGATTTCCACTGTTGAATAAAACATCCCAAACGCCACTGGTACATATAGTGGTTTCAGATTCTAATAGGTCATTGAAGTCGGTATGTAGCGCCCTCATAATTTTAGGATATTGCCGACTTCTTTCTGACGGTATCATCCCACTGTATTGCTTGAAAATATCAACGCTTAAACCAATGGGAAGTGCCTTTTCAGCGTAGTTAGAAATGATGTCATTTAAAGGAGTAGACGCGATTGCGAGTCTTGTTTCTTCTAAATTTTTTGCTGCATGTTTTATTGCTTTTTTGATGCTCAAATTTCGCCCTGCATATTGCAGGGGCGTGTTTACAGTAGCAGACTTGGAGTTGTCGATACGACTTGCAATCTCTTGAGATTTAACATGAAGCATGTTTGTGACTCCGTAGGCTTATTAGAGGTTTCTGTTGTATCTGGCTTAGAGATAGCGGTGAGCAGTGCCGCTATCTCTTGCTCTGTAGGGACGCTTGCGGTGTCCATTAACCATTCACCTTTGCAGTAGGCAATGGCACATCAAAGGTAAGTACCTTTCCATCATCTGACAAAACACCATCTGAGTCATACAGGCGTGTATGGCGCAATTGTGGAAAACTGGCGGTCAGAAATTCAATTGCCACGTTAAGCGGTGACTGAGGTGCTGGATCGGCAATATTCTTTACGCTACCTATGTTAAAAACACGTTTCATCATTTTGTTCCCCGTTATGCTAGGAAGTCAGAAAGAGGGTTTGACGACTCTGGCAAGTCATTCGCTGGTGGTGTATGTGTTACGTCACCAGATTTTGTTGATGTCTTTTCTTCTGGTTTAGCCGTTGCTGCGGTAGGAACTTTTTGTGACGCCTTAGCGTTATGTACCGTTTGATTGAACGCATTAACCGATGCGTTTAAATCTTCGTTGCTCAATGCCGCATTAAGGGATTCTTCTAACCCTGTTAACTGTTCCATAACGTCTTCCACACTACCAGCAACGACAATGGGTTGAATCAATTTTTGGCGTAATGCTTCATCTTTTACTTTTAGTGGACAAGGCATAACAGCAATTGAAACCTGTATGCCTTTCGGGTGGATGCTTGTACTTGTATTGACGCGATTAGCATAGTGCGTAAGCAAATTTGATATTGACTCTAACATGCGTATTCTCCGAGACTAAGAGGGCTAGCCACATGGCTAACCACTGACTTTATAATCGCTTAACTTATGCCATTCGCTACTTTTTGAACGGCTTGAATATAGGCTTTTGGTGCGTATTGACTAAAATCAAAATCTGCATCTGCCAGTGCTTTATGAATGTCGGGAACTTTACACGCCATAAGTTTTGCAAAACTACCTTTTTCCTTGGCTTCTAGGTGATCTTTGAACCCTGACTCCGTCAATATCTGTTTGATACCAGCCTTAGTAGTATGTTTGAGTTCAGCAACCGTCCATGAAGCAATAATGGCATCGTCAAGTTGACCTTTTGCAGATAGCAGCGTTAATAAGATATTACCTATGGGATATGAACTACTTTCTTCTCCTGATTCTTTTTCTCCTTTTTTGAGGTAGGAGAGCAGGGCGTTGTTCACTCTATCTTTAAGAGTCGCATCATCCATATTCACAACGTCTTTTATTTCGCTGACGTTGTAACCGTAC
>NZ_JACSOE010000141.1:0-5609 GCF_014349115.1 Alteromonas sp. BZK5
GTCAACATTGATAGGTTTTATACCGACTTTGTAAGCTTCTTCTAGGGCTAATGTTAGATGTTGTTCTACCTGAAGAGGCGTACTGAGATGTTCAGCTAGATATTCCACTGCTTGGTCTTCAATAACGTCTTTTGGTTTCACATTGTCATTGGTGCATTTATCCAGGAGCCAGTAAATATAATCGCGTAAAATACCCTGCGAGGCATCGAGAGACATGGTAACCGTGCGGTAGCCAACTTCTTCCATTGTGGGAGATTTCAGGTCATTTTTAAGTTTAGGGTGGCCCGCCAATACAATAGATAACTTGCCGCCGCCCTCATGAATGACTTCCATTAGGCGTTTAAGGCCTGTCAGTGTGCGATGGTGCAGGTCATGGGCTTCATCACAAAACAACACAACAGGCTTTTTACTCTTCTTGATGAGCTCCTGCAAATCTCGCTCGCGCTTTTCGCCAAGCTTTGGTACCCGATAGCCATTATCACCTGAAACATCGTAAAACAGCGCTGTGATCAAAGTGGTTAAATTTGTCTTGGATTTTTCCACTGAGAGTGACTTTGCAACTATCACATTTTTTTCAGCAGCTAATTGTTTTTGTATTTTTTCTAGGTAGGTAGTTTTGCCAATACCGACAACACCAGTCAGTGCGATGAGCTGGCCTTCAGGTATGATCTTTTTGAGTTGTCTGAATAACCTTTTGGCCGTGTCAGTTTCAAAGAAGTCTGCATCACGAAAATACTTCTTTATACCAAAGTGTTCCATGACTTCAATTTGCATGTTCTCCACTCCTATTATGGAAATATTCTTTTATTCGTTTCATGACAGCCTCTTTATCTAAAGACTCAGACAAAATAGCATCAATCATATCTCTGTCGCCTTGCGCAAGTATTGTCAAGGGTTTACCTAAATAGTTGGATATGGCAAGCTTGGCTTTCAGTATGTTTTCAAACCGCTTTTCGTTAAACGGGTCTGGATTATCAAATTCTCGCGTTGGTACTGGCTCAACTACGTTCTTCATTGACAAAATAACTTGGTGATTCTCATCGTTTTCAGAGTCCGGTAATTTAAGTGACTTTGCTAGCGTTTCGAGTTTTCCAAGCCGCTTTTCTGTTTTGGTTTGTTTAAACTTACGATATCTATACAAGGGAATTGGACCACTGATCGGAAAATAAGCACCATATCGTTGTCCATCATGTTCAACATACAATTCGTCGTCAAACAGGCCCCACCAAAGTACGACTTGTTCACCTGCGAGGTCGGGATCTACCTCATATACACTACCGTCAACGGGAATTCTGGCATCAATACCTACTTTCCTTTTTTCAGGTTCGCGTGCGAAGGATGAAAAACGCTCCCAGCTGCACATTTGTTTAACAGCACCGTCGATATTCTGCAGCCAGTCCTCCATCCGAGAATGTGGCTCTGCTCGATGTTGATGGTCGTTATATTTCTTCAGGTAATCGCTCAACATCTGATTAGCTTCGACTTCGTTCTTTGGCTCTCGCAAGTGGTAAAGGACCTCGTGGCATTCTTTTACTGTGCGAAAGGCTCTTTCTACTTTACCTTTTGATCTAGCAGTTTTACGCCGTTTGTCCTTGCTATCTGGCATATGTACCTTCACATCAATGCCTAAATACTTCATCACAGACTGAAACACCCGACTTCGTGCAATTGGCCCGTTGTCCATGTAAATCATGTGTGGGATGCCTTGGAAGGGCACATCTGGGTCAGACTTGGGTGACATGGCATTAAAAAGGAAGCGCAGCGCATTACCAGCATCTTCACCGTGTACATTTCGGTATTCCTGATAGCAAACGCCGCTTCTATCATCAACGACAGAGTAAAGCATTAAAATCGGCAGACCTTTAGATTCGTCATACCAAAGCGGTTCGTCCACACTTTTTAAGTCAGAAGGGCTTAAATCAAATTGCCAACACTCGTTGCTGTGTCTAGCCTGAAACCTGACTGCCGGCGTGTTTTTAATAAGGTTGTGTTTGTCTAACCCAAATTGTGCTAGATACCTGTTTATTGTTGTTTTGCTGAGCTTACCTTTTTCTAGCTTGATAAAACCGTATTCTGATTCAACACCCGTACTTTCCAACAGATCAATAGCAACATTCGTTGAGATATGCCGTCCATTCTTGTTGGTGGTGCGAATTTTTAACGCGGCAATAATCTCGCAATACTTCTCCATCTCAGATATAGGAATGACTCTCGATTTGCCTGAATCCGTGCGCTTTAGTGGTTTGGGCTTGTTTACAGAACGTAGTTGTCGATAAAGAGTGCTTTCGGAAACACCATATAAATCACATGCTGATTTAACAATGTTTTTGCGTTCATCGGAGCGCGCAGGGAATAGCTCCATCCGTGAAGACAGATCTAAAAGTACCTCTGGCGCAATCCGTTTGGCTTTCATGGCACAGTTACAGAACCTCTTCTTCAAGTTTTGCCTTGCGGCGTTTGCTAACTTTGGAAATAGTGTGCCTAGAGCAACCTATCGTCCTTTCAATGAAGTTATAACTACGTCCATCATTGAGAAGTTGTAATATCCTGCTATGCAAGTCTTTGTCTTCGCGACGGCCTTTATACTTCCCCTCTATTTTGGCCTTGGCGACCCCCTGCGCTTGCATCCTTCGTCGCTCTTCGTAATTTTTTCTGGCAAAGGCAGCAAGGAAATCAAGCATCATTGAGTTAATTGAAGAGAGAATGCGTTCAGTGAATTCATCGGCGTTGCGCATCAATGCGAAACTGGACGGCAAATCAAGTGAAACAATACGAATATTCTTATCGTTAATCAGCCGCTTCAACTTTTCCCAATCTTCACTTTTGAGTCGGCTTAGCCTGTCTATTTGCTCAACTAATAAAACGTCACCAGGCATGGCGATATCCAGTAACCTAAAAAGTTCAGGCCGATGTAATTTTGCGCCGGATTCATTTTCAATAAACCAGTGAGCAACGCCGAACCCTAATTGTTCGGTAAATTTTTCTAATTCAGCTTTAGCTCTGGTTGCATCTTGCTCTTCGGTTGATGCTCTCAGGTACCCATAAACTCGAAACATAGATTTCAGTGCGTTTTACAATGGTGTCTTAATGTGAGTGCATTATAGGTTTATTTTTTGAATTAATGCACTAAATAATTACAAGTGCGTTAAGGGTATACTTTAATTGCACCAGATATTTTTGATTCCTCAGCAGTTTCCAAATAAATAATGGTATGCAAGTAGCCCCAAGCCAATGGGATACTACTACCTGGTGAGCATGTCTTTGTTAATTCAAGTAGATGAGGAAGTCATAAAGGAGTTTTTAATACAGTGGCAACAAGCAGTCGAACCTGATTAGCATCAGTAATGAGATTAAATCCTCAGTAAATACGAGCAGAATCGGAAGAATACAGTGGGTTCTTAGGGTCCGAAACCTCAACTAAAATCGAGCAAAAAAATGACCTCTGCTGAAAGAAGGGTTCTAGCGGATAATATCAAAAATATACGGTACTTAAGAAGCATGAACTGACCTCAATGTCACCCATACGAGCCAATATACTGGACTAATGAAAGGTGTTTCTCAATATTGAGAGCGCAATGAAGAAACTCTTGCGCTAGATGTGTCTTCTGCGCTCCCAAAGTACGGTTTACTTAGCTTAGGCAGCCATCTTACGGCATTCATCAGCACAAGATTTGCAAGCACGAGCACATTCTTGACAATGATCCGGTTCGTGTTTAGCACAAAGCTCACCGCAAGCTTCACATATGTCAGCACAGAGACGGCAGATTTGCTTGGCATGCTCACTTCCTCTCGCCATTGCTGCCGCAGCTAGCCGACAGATATCAGCACAGTCTAAGTCTGCACGTATGCAATCTGCCATTTTCGCAGGATCAGGCTCCTGCAAACAGGCAGTTGAACAATGGTCGCAGGCAGTTGCACATTTGTAGCAAGCTTCAATACAACTAGTAAATTTATTATGAGACATAAATTATTTCCTCTTGTTTATGGTTTATACACCTAACTTCGGAACTTTGTAGGCAAGCAGCATTTATGCCAGTCGCTTGTTATCGTGCGTATGAAATTCTAATACTCCCCTCGCACCAAGCTGCCGGCAGCTTAAATTGAAGCATCTCTGCGCTCTTAGGATCTGGAGGTACTTAAAAGATTTGTAATAATTCCTTATTATCCTGAATTAATTACAAAGAAAATATAGGAGAGTGAAAGCAGACTTTATCTTCCTCAGCAATATCGTGAACTATCACGTCCTAACGCGGTGCTTGGGATAGCGGGTTGCGCTTTGTGCGGACAGAGTAAATAGCTTCCTGCTCAGTGTTAGGTTCAGCGGCTATCTCTTCTGTTTCATTAAACAGCTCCCCCAGCCCTGGTTACATTGGCTTTGTTGCTTTTCCCATCCTGCTTCTGCTGCACCAGGCGAAACTGTTCCTCCAAAAATTGCGGTTCTCCAGTTGCTCAAAACTGTTCCTCAAGTTCAGCGATGCAGCAATTGCTTCGTTAATTGCACTAAATACCAAATGTGATTAGAAATCTTACCAGATTCAGTAATACACAAAGGTTTCAGCCCATAGTCAGCCTGCTCCGCAAAACTAGCCGCAAACTAGGGAAACTGCGAATAAGTCCCGCAGTTTAACGCTTAGTTAAGCCGCAGCATCACCTGCCTAATTTTTAAACTCTAATTTTGCAATTTAGGCCAATATGCCGTTGTTTTAGGCAGGATTTTGGCCTTATTCCGGGCTATTCCCGGATTTTAGACAGATCTTGGCTGTCGTCGTAACATCTGGTCTACTTTAAACAGGTTCGCCAAGGTGAATAGCATGGCTAACTGTGAGTCATTTTTTATCAATCCCTTATAGCGAGCTTTGATAAAACCAAATTGGCATTTGATGATGCGAAACGGGTGTTCCACCTTCGCCCGAATGCTGGCTTTTAAATATTCGATGTTGATGGCAGTTTTGTTTTTGCGGGGATGCTTTTTCAGTGCCCGAACTTTTCCGGGACGCTCAGCAATCAACTATTCCACATCCTTTTCTTTAAGTTCTTCACGCTTCTCTGCGCCTTGATATCCAGCATCGCCAGAGATGAATTCCTCATCGCCATGCAACAGGTTCTTCATCTGATTCAGGTCATGTTCGTTGGCGGCGGTGGTCACCAGCGTATGAGTCAGACCGCTCTTGGCATCCACACCGATATGGGCTTTCATACCGAAGTGCCACTCATTACCTTTCTTGGTCTGATGCATATCCGGGTCACGTTCATTCTTTTTGTTTTTAGTGGAGCTGGGGGCTTCAATAATCGTGGCATCCACCAGTGTGCCCTGCGTCATCATCACACCGCAGTCAGACAGCCATTGATTGACCGTTTTGAATAATTGGCGAGTCAGCTTGTGTTTTTCCAGCAAGTGCCGGAAGTTCATAATGGTTGTGCGGTCAGGAATGGCTTTATCCAGTGATAGTTGCGCAAATTGACGCATCGAAGCAATTTCATATAACGCATCTTCCATCGCTTCATCACCGAGGCTATACCATTGCTGCATACAATGAATGCGAAACATGGTCTCAAGCGCATACGGACGTCTGCCATTGCCTGCTTTAGGATAAAAGGGTTCAATCACT
>NZ_JACSOE010000142.1:0-5539 GCF_014349115.1 Alteromonas sp. BZK5
GAAAGTGTTTAGGCTTCAAGCAGCCAGCGATTGTATTTAAAGAAATGGCATTGGCTGCTTGATATTGACGAGTGTCGCACTTCGCAGTTGAATTCGGGGTTAATTGATTGGAATACGCTCACAGAAAACGCATTTCACTTCACGGAAGAGTATGTGGTGCAAACGGCGCCAGCAACAGGGCGACGCATTCCCGACATCGTATGCTTTGTAAATGGTTTACCGCTTGCGGTAATTGAGGCTAAGCGCCCTAATGATGCAAAGACAGGACAGCTCACCACCTCAGCCGGTATCTCACAGCATTTACGCAATCAGGGGCACGATGAAATTCCACATTTATTCGCGTACAGCCAATTGCTGCTATCCATTAATGGGTATGATGGCTTGTATGGCACCACCGGGACGAAAGAAAAGTTCTGGGCAAAGTGGAAAGAAGAACTGATAACCGAGACTGAATTTAGCGCCCTCATCAATAAACCGCTTACTCAAGATAAGCTCGATTTACTGCTTAACCATCGCCCAGCACACGTAAAAGCTGAATTCTTGTCCTTATTGAATGCAGGTGAGCTCGCGGTAACGGACCAAGACCGACTGCTTGTCAGCCTATTACGGCCAGACCGTCTGCTTGAAATGAGTCGCCTGTTCACGCTTTTCGATAAAAAAGCGGGGAAGATTGTGGCGCGGTACCAGCAGGTATTTGGTATCAAAGCATTGATAGAGCGTATTAGTTCGTTTGATAAGTCCGGCTCTCGTGAAGGCGGTGTGATTTGGCACACTACGGGCAGTGGTAAGTCATTTACCATGGTGTTTTTATCTAAAGCACTGATATGGCTTGAAGCCCTTGCGCAATGTCGCGTAATTATTGTTACAGACCGTGTGGACTTGGAAGACCAACTGAGTCGTACATTTGCCTCTGGTGGCGTGTTAACTGACAGAGATAAAAAAGATGCCATGGCGACATCAGGCAAACGACTTGCGCAGCAAATCGGACAAGGCAATGAACGCGTTATCTTCTCCATTATCAACAAATTCGGCTCTGCCATTAAGCACGAAGAATGCTTCAATGATAGCCCGAACATCCTTGTGCTGGTGGATGAAGGTCACCGCAGTCAGAACGGCGAAAACAATATCCGCATGCAGCAAACCCTGCCTAATGCCGCGTTTGTCGCCTTCACTGGCACACCATTACTGAAAGACGATAAAACAGAGAACAAATTCGGTAAAATCATTCACTCTTATACCATGCAGCAAGCGGTAGAGGATAAAACTGTCACGCCCTTATTGTATGAAGAACGCATCCCTGAATTAGCCGTGCAGGATAAAGCCATTGATGCCTGGTTCGAACGAAGCACCAAAACGCTATCCGATAAGCAAATAGCGGATTTAAAGAAGAAGTTTTCACAAAAAGGACAGGTATACCAAACCGAAGACCGCATTCGCCTGATTGCTTACGACATTTCTGAGCACTTCCAGAACTTTAAATACAAAGGATTGAAGGGGCAGCTTGCCTGTGACTCCAAAGCATCAGCCATACGCTATAAAAAAGCATTAGATAAGTTGGGGCGGGTGACGTCCGTTGTGGCCATGTCTCCACCGGATACCCGCGAAGGTCATGAAGCGGTTGACCAAGAAAGCAAAGACATCGTGCAAAACTGGTGGAAGGACAACATCGGTAAGATGGATGAAAAAGCCTACACCAAAGCCATCATAGAAGATTACAGTCATGTAGACGGTCCAGACATCATGATTGTGGTGGATAAGCTCCTGACGGGCTTTGACGAGCCTAAAAATACGGTGCTGTATATAGATAAGCCCTTAAAAGAGCACAATCTCATCCAAGCCATTGCACGAGTGAACCGCCTGTATCAAGACAAAGACTTTGGCTACCTCATCGACTATCGCGGCATCCTCAAAGAATTGGATACCACCATTGAAAAGTATCAAGACCTCGCTGAGCGTACCCAAGGCGGCTTTGACATTGAAGATATCCAAGGGCTCTATAGCTCAATGGAAACCGAGTATAAAAAACTCCCCACATTACACAGCGACGTCTGGGCGATATTTGATGGTGTCAAAAACAAACAACAGCCTGCTGCACTGAGTCAGGCATTGTCACCCAAAATTGAAGATATTGATGGCCAACTGACTGACACTAACTTAAAAAAGCGCCAAGATTTCTACGCCGCACTCACTGCATTCTCCAATTGCATGAAAGTCGCATTACAATCGGCGTCATACTTTGACGATAAGTCGTTTGATAAAACCCGTGACCTATACAAGCGCGATTTGAAAGCGTTTGTCGAGATACGTCAAAAGGTCAAAGAGCTCTCAGAAGAAACGGTCAATTATGATGCATATGCCGAAGATATCAGGCAACTTCTAGACAGACACATTTCAGGTGTTGAGATCACGGAATCGGATGGCGTATATCTTATTGGCGAAATGGGTAAGACCCGCGAACCCGAAAAAATGTCCGACGATGAAGCGCGAAATCAGACGGATAAAATCACCGGGCGCGTGACAAAGATGATACAAGATGATCTCGCTGACGACCCTTATGCACAGGCCCACTTCTCGAAACTGTTAAAGCAAGCCATTGAGGACGCGCGAGCGATGTTTGATTCCCCCGTCAAACAATATTTGATGTTTGCTGAGCTGGAAAACGATGTAGCACAACGCAAGGTCGCTGACATTCCAGACCGCTTTGTGGATGAAACAGGTAAACGTAATCGCCATGCACAAGCGTATTACGGTCTCTTTGCCCATGTCTTAGGCGATACACTTAACGATAAGCCTCACCTTGATGAAGACACCCGTGTTGCGCTGGCCTTTGACATTGATAACATTGTTAAAGACGCAGTGGCAGAGTTTTCTATTACGCCGTCGGAAATTGAAAACGCAATACACAATAAAACGCTTCCGCTTTTATTTCATGAAGTGGGACTAGAAGATGCCACGTTAATGGTTGAGGAAATAATACGCATAACACGTACTGGGTTATCTAAAGAGTGATACCGTGACACAAAAGCACCTCGCAGCCCGTATAGGCAGCCACAACAATGAAAATGCTGTATTGCATTACGGTGATGAGCGTATTGAATACGACATTATCAGGCGCAAGTCACCGACGGACTCTACGTCGCCTCACAGAAAGGTCACCTTAAAAGTCCACCCAGACCTTCGGGTTGTAGCGACAGCGCCTCATGACGCCTCGAATGATGATATTCATCAAATCGTGACAAAACGTGCCCGTTGGATTTGGGACAATCTACAGCAGTTTGCCGAACAACAGTCCATGGTGTTGCCAAGACAATATGTCAGTGGTGAGACTCAGTTTTACCTTGGGCGTCGCTATGTGTTGAAAGTGAGCCCCAGTGAAACGCAGCGTTCGGACATCAAGCTCTATCGAGGAAAGCTTCAGGTGACGGTCAGCGCTGCGTTGTATGACGCAGAAATGTCTCGGCAGGCTAAAGTGAAAGGTTTACTTAAACGCTGGTACGCGGATAAGTCTCAACAGGTGTTGTCTGAGCGAATTTCGCAAATGGTGACAAAAACACCGTGGGTAAAAGAAACGCCGTCATTTCGAATCATGGAGATGAAAAAGCAGTGGGGCAGTTGCTCGGCAAGCGGCAGTTTGTTGTTTAACCCGCACCTTATCAAAGCGCCAAAAGAGTGCATTGACTATGTTGTTTTGCACGAGCTGTGTCATATCGCTGAACACAATCACAGTGAGAAATTTTGGCGTTTGCTTACACAGGTGATGCCCAACTGGAAACAAGTAAAAAGTCAGTTAGACGGTATGGCTGAGTTATACCTTAATGATTAGCAACCAACAAAAATAGCTGGCAAAAAAGCGTATTACTAATTTGGAAACAAATTTTGAGAAAGTACATACACCACTTAAGTGAAGCCTTTCATTTTAGTGTGAATGAACATGGATATAAACGGAGTTATTGATCATATGAGTACACGACAAACCACTTTGCTTGGCATACTTTTTTTCTTTCATCTGCTCCTTCTTAATTTCGTCAGTGCGCAAGATGCAATAACTATATACAAAGACTATAAAAATAACATTGCTGAGATAGTTGTTAAAAACGACTTGGATGGTGAGGTGATGAGAGGTACAGCGATATACGCAACAGACAATATGTTTATGACTAACGCTCACGTAGTCAAAGGTGGGAGTGAAGCAATCGTCCTCATTGGGGATGAAAAATATAATGTTGTATCTGCTGAGTTAAGTAGAAGTCAAGATTTTGCCTTAGTCATTATTGACACTAACGGTAAAGACCTTCCATTAAAATCATTCAAAATTTCTTTTGATGTTGAAGTAGGTCAGGATGTTTATGTAATAAGTAACCCTGTTGGGTTTAACCAGTCGATAACTGATGGAATTATATCTTCTATTCGCGGAAATATAATACAGCACACGGCTGCTGTCTCACCTGGCTCTAGTGGCGGGGCGTTATTTTCTAAAAGCGGGGATTTAATTGGAATAATAACATCCAGGCATAGGGATGAAACTAGCATGGGGTTTGGTCTTTCTATAGAAGCTATCTCTCGTGAGTTGAACAACGAAGCTGGTTTTTTCAGCTTGTTCGAAGAGGCCCCCTTGTTGGGTGGCAAAGCAATCATTGGAATGTCACATGCAGATGATGGCTTAACGGTACAAATTGACCTGTTTGATCCTGTCTCGCTGGTAAAAGAAGAGAATTATCTCAGGTACAAGGGCGGCGCCAGAGTAATTAGCTATAAAAACAATGCGGTCAGCAGGTTTGCAGAAATTGAATTTGAGTCATTGTTTGATTGCAAGAACAAAACCGACAGAAGTTTATACTCACGACTGTATGGGCCTGACAAAAGCGAAGTTATATTTGAAACGGGTGAAAGTGACGAGTGGCACCCAGTCAAGGACAAATTTAAGGCCACACTAAACGCTTACTGTGAAGCAACAGTGGTCAATAATCAGCTATACTATAGCCTTAGAGAGTTGCACTCATACATAACGACTGTTATGCCAATAGAATTATTAAGGAAAAAAGAGACGGTTAACGCCCAAGGTGGCGCCAACCGTCTACTGCAGTATATTTTAAAACACTCCAACTGAGTGTCGAACGCGTTTCTTATTTTTCTTAAATGTTATCGCCATCAGCATTTGATTTGTGGCACATCACTCCAACGTGTCGTTGCGCGTTTAGTGAGAAACAGACGTTTCATCTCATGTTTTTTGTCAAAGCCTTTTGAAGCAACTTGAAGCGTACTTTTGCCGTACCTATCATTGACAGCGTCAAGTACGTTCATCAGCTTTGGGTTGTCTTCGTTTATGCTAAAAAGGTCGGCTTGATAGTTTGCTGCAGGTATGATTTCTACAATCCCTACGCCGCAACGGTAAAAGCATATGCCTGGCTTAAATATTTTGTCGATGATGGCGGGAAGTGCGTTCGTAACAATGCGTGTGTCCATTGTGGGGACCGGAAACGGGTGGTAAATCGACTTGCGGTAATAAGCGGTATCGTCGTGTGGCGAGTTAGAGGCAAAT
>NZ_JACSOE010000143.1:0-5411 GCF_014349115.1 Alteromonas sp. BZK5
TTCTTGACGGCTTCAGTCACAGCTATTTCTTGCTTCTTAGCATTACTACTCTCAATTTCTCTGACTAAATCCAGAACCGTTTCATCCGTAAAATCGTCGCCCGCCTCAACAGAAATTTCATTTACAGCTTTAAGTAGATTTTTGTTGTAGCGAACAGATTCAACAGTGTCACGTGTTATTGTTCCATCATCGCTCAATCTATTAAACCGCTGTAAAAAATTTTCCCAGACACTGTCAGCTCTGTTTAAGGTTGCATAAGCATTGGATACTAGTGACTGTACAGGTAGTTCAGAATAGATATCTTGGTGCTTTAACCAGAATATAGTTGTTAACCAAGTATCAGAGATAACGATTGGAATACCGGATTCTATATCCTCAGAAAGGTATCTGTTGGCATGTTTAACAAGAGAAGAGTTAGGTGTTACAAACACCGAGAACTTTTCACTAAGTGTGTTTATTACTTCCCCACTTCTTGAGTTATGAACACGGGAAATACAAACAACATCATGCTCAATCCCCTTTTTAGACTCTACGTTTACAGCTCTATTCTTTTGTAAGTGTTCTTCTAATCCCGACTCATCGCATTGATAATTATTATCTACTTTCCATCCATACTTAACATAAACGTTATAGTTACTTAATGTCTTTTCGAGCAACGCCTGTTCTGTGTCAAGCCGTGGAGCGTCAATATCTTTACTAATAAAAAGTTGTAAGGTTGAAGGATTGAAAGCATCCGCATTCCCTCTTTTCAGGTCCCTCTTCCATGCTTCGAAGAGTCCTTCAATCTCCTGCAGGGTTTTATCGAATATGCGTATATTCACCTCGAGCATATTTAATAGTTTTAATAGCTCTTCCATGGCGGTCTGGCTTAGTCTTCCACTATAACCGAGTAAAGCGATAATAAGTGGCGTATCTAAGAATACCGTAACGTTTTTATAAATCTTTTTGTTCGAGCTTTTCGCTTTTTTATCAGCAAAAAATAAATAGTTTGCCAAGACAACGCCTTTCAAGACAATTTGAAGGTCTTGCCAATTCCTTGTATTTCCTTGATATTGAGCTGCAATGTAACTTGCGACTAACTGCTTCTCATTTTTTATGTCAAAGTCTTTACCAAACTTGCTCAAGCGATTTGAATCTAGTAGTGATGAGACGTTATTCTCAATAAATCTAAGTAGTATAGTTTCACTATACTCTTTGGTTATTCTCCTTGAGTATTTGCCGTGAACAAACTCAACAAAATCATTCAAGACATTATCAAGTGAGACTTCTAAAACCTGTTTATTTTTTTGTAATCAACGCGATATGGTTTCAATTTCTCAACATTTGGTAGGTACTGTTTTTGTTCAACTTTGACCAGACCTCTTTTTTTAGCTCTTACAAGCAAAACCTTAACAACAGCTTCGGGCGGTTTAAAACCAAATTTATCCTTAAAAGCTTGTGCAACATCCCGGATATCAAAAGGAATTTTTTCTATCTCTAATATCGTATTTGCCAAAAATGGGATATATAAATCAATCTCGTCATTAAAATCATGTGCTTTCAATGACTCCAACAACGCCAAATTAACTAATGAACTCAACAGTCCGCCTCCTGCAAATTGGTTCCAATCATCCTAAACACCACCATAAAACGTATTCACAAAGTCTTTCAGCTTTTCGGTAAGGCGCGGTATGACTTTCTTTCGCTGAAGTATGCTGGGTGGTTTCTCCATGAGTCCTGCCACTTCTTCACGCAAAGGTTCTTGGTTGTTGTAAATCATTCGTTCAACAACATCTTTCATGCGTTCTGGAACGAGTTGCTCTTCTACTGCAATTTGCTTTGTCGCCTTTTCTTTCTCGACTTCCCAGTACGCTACAAATGCGTCGTCTACTTCTTCGGCAGACTTAACATTAGGCAGGTTTTCTTTAATAAATTTGTCGATGAGCTCCTGTTTACTTCTTAGGTTAGGATCACCGTTCACAGCTTGCATCAATACCTTGTACTGATACTGGTACTCTTCTTCCGACTCGGTTTCTTTTAACTTACTCAGGAGTTTCAGTATGTAGGCAACGTTTATCTCATCCATCGCCAGGAGTTCGAGTTCGAAGTCGACATCTTCCAGAACAGACACCTTTTCTTTGGCATTATTCGTCTTCACTTTGTCGTGCAAGTCGAGGTACTTACTCTTGAAATCTTCGAACTCTTGTTCACCTATTCGCACGTCGTCAAAGCTAAAATCTGCAAAGCTTTCCAGAATATTCCTCAAGCGCATTAACTCGCGAAACGCCTTAATGTATTCCAGTTCCTGATTTTCATCTTCCAGACTGTCGACGCTTTCAGGATCAGGGGCGATAGCCAAAAGGTTGCCAAAGGCTTTGTTGAAGAGTTTTACGAACTCGTCATACGGCGGCATGATTACAGTGTCTTTAGCGTCTTTGTTTGAAAACAGAGCAAGAGCTTCATCTGTGCGCTTTTTGAGGTTGCGGAAGCACACAATATTACCTTGTGACTTTTGCTCGTTAAGAATTCGGTTGGTGCGAGAATATGCCTGTATTAAACCATGATATTTGAGATTCTTATCGACAAACAGAGTATTCAAGGTTTTGCTGTCAAAGCCTGTAAGGAACATGTTTACTACCAACAATATGTCTACCTTACGCTGGCGAACTTTCTTTGAAATATCGTTGTAGTAGTTATAGAAAGACTCGCTGTCTTTAGTGGTGTAACTACAACTGAACATTTCGTTGTAATCACCGATAAACTGCTCTAACTTATCGCGGCTGTGACTATATACAGCTTGAGGTTCCGCCACCTTATCTAAGTCGTTATCGTCTAATCCATCCGCGTCGGGATCTTCTTCATTGGCTGCATAAGAAAAAATGGTCGCAACTCGTAAGTTATGTTTTCCTTGCGCTTTCTTTTTTGCAAACAGTTCGTAGTACTTTATCAACGCAGGAACGCTTGATACGCAAAACATCGCCGTAAATTCTCGGCTATGAGTCTTACGGTTATGTTGAGCAATGATGTAATCAACAATTTTTTCTAACCGAATCTCTGAGTCCATCAGCTCTTTGGTGTCGATACCTTCAACTTCAATGTCTATCTCGTTTGCACTATCTTTCTTCTTGTACCTGCCGACATACTCAACGTTAAACTTAAGTACGTTCTCATCTTTAATCGCATCGACAATGGTGTATTTGTGCAGTGGCTTATGAAACAAGTCCGTTGTTGTGTATTTGCGAGATGATTTCGAGACGGCGTTTTCCACAAAAATCGGCGTACCAGTGAAACCAAACATTTGATGATTAGTGAAGAACTGGCTGATTTTTTGGTGGGTATCACCAAACTGGCTTCGGTGACACTCGTCGAAGATAAAGACAATATTTTTATCTTTCACCGGCTCCATTCGTTTAGAGTAACGCTTGTGGCTAATGGCGTTGTTAAGCTTTTGAATGGTCGTAACAATTAGCTTAGTATTACGTTGCTCATTGACCTTTTCAGCCGCAACCGGCGCATCGGTAAACTGATCCACGAGTAATTTTGTGTTATCCGTACTATCCACACACCCTTTCGAAAAACCATTAAACTCTTTGCTGGTTTGGTAGTCGAGATCCTTGCGATCAACAACAAACACCACTTTTTGAACTTGACTGTCGCCTGTAAGCAATTGGGCCGTTTTGAAAGAGGTTAAGGTTTTACCTGAGCCCGTTGTATGCCAGATGTACCCATTCATCTTATCCGTGGATTGCGCATTTGCAATTAAAACTTGGCGTTCAGCAACGCGTTCGATAATCGCTTCCGTTGCATATATCTGGTACGGACGCATCACCATGAGAATACGGTCAGTCTCATTTAATACCACGTACTTCGTGATCATATCGGTGAGATGATTAGGCGTTAAAAACACCTGCGCAAATTCAGTCAGTTCACTGTAACGTTTAGTATTTAACTCATCTGCCCAGAAGAACGTTTGCTTAAAGCTTTGTTTGCGGTTGTTAGCGTAATACTTGGTGTTCGCTCCGTTTGATATAACGAATACCTGAACGTACTGAAACAGGCCATCTTCTGCCCAATACGAGTGGCGCTGATAACGGTTTATCTGATTGAAAGCTTCCTTTAATTCAAGTCCTCGGCGCTTAAGTTCGATTTGTACCAAAGGCAAGCCGTTCACCAGAATAGTAACGTCGTAACGGTTCTTGTAACGACCTTCTACGGTAACTTGCTGAGTAACCTGAAAGTGATTTTGCTTAACATCTTCATCCAGAAAACGGATATAACCAGTGGTGCCATCGTCCTTGTTGATTTGCAGTCGGTCACGAAGAATCTTGGCCTTATCGAACACATTACCTTTCGCTAAGGCGTTACGAATTTGCTTTAGCTCAGTATCGCTAATATCAAAACCGTTGAGCTTAGAAAGCTGAGCTTTCAGGTTTGCCTGCAACGATTTGATATCGGTGATTTGAACGCGTTCAAAACCTTGCTTCGCAAGTTGTGCGACGAGCTTATTTTCTAATTCTTGTTCCGACTGATAGGCCACATTTACTCCTTGTACACCGTCATCCTAGACAAACATCTGCTGTAACAACCCTTTTTTAAAGGTCTGAGTAAGCTCTATTTGTTCTTTTACCAAACTTAACTTTTTATCGAGAGTATTAATAAAATGAGAAATCTTTCTTTGTTCCTCGATACATGGGAATGGAAGCTTAATTTCTGAAAAGTATTTATAGCTTAGAATTTTACCATCTCGAATACCCTCTAAGCGTCTCTTCATTTCTTGGATAAATCTGCCAGTCTTTAAGTAGTATCGATAAAAGTCGTCATCAATCGAAATAGATGGCCTCAATATGATGTAAGCGGGACTGCATATTCCCCTATATCTTGAATACTCGATGCCACCTTGGAAGCTTCTTAGGCTAATTATATAGTCGCCTTTTTCAACAACTTTGTAACTTGCCACACTGCCATCGGTAACTTGTACTTGGTAGTTAATTAAATCACGGGGAATAGCTCCATATTCCTGTGTAATAGCCAATATTGGCAGGTCGGAGTTGTGATTTTTATTTGAGATAGCATCAAAAACTTCATTCCCTTGCTTCCATTGCCAATCGGAGAAATCGTTACCTATCTCATCTTTAAAACGAATTTCCTGCTTGAATAGCTTTTGCATCACACCTTTTTTGTATTGCTCCAACAAGTCAAGCTTTTCATTAAGTAAGGATAGTCGCTTATCAATCTCATTTAAAAAATCTGCGACTTTTTCTTGCTCTCTCAAGGAAGGTAAGTTCAGCCTTAGTTCATTAAAGTCTTTCTGTCCTAGCGTTTTGTTTCTTCCCGCACCACCAGGGGAAGCTAACCCTAGAAGGTGCCGGCCTCTATTTGTAAGAAAATACCAAATGATGTAATCAAGATTAGCATCGACTACCTCGTACATT
>NZ_JACSOE010000144.1:0-5299 GCF_014349115.1 Alteromonas sp. BZK5
CTGGCGTCAGGCGATGAGTCGTTTTATTATCGAGTTCGAGGAACGACTCGAAAAGCACATTAACTAATGGCAGTTACACAGAATCTGTTACAGGCTCCCGTGTTGTTGTGAAGCGCATTGCCGATGGCGTGCGCTTCATTCAACGTTCGTTTGCTAAACAACCTCTTAGTCAACACACAAGGTATGCTCCACAACGCCGTTAGACACATAGGCTCTACAGCCGAATAAGTCCGTACTTTCTAAACACACGCCGCGCGCCTTTTCTCCCGCTTCCATATTATTGTTTTCCGTAACACAAGCCACTTCGCACTCGCTGCTGTCATTACACGCATTACCGGCATCGTTTGCTGGGAGCGCACAAGCATGCGCCTGCTGTCGGCCTACTTTCTTCCAGTTACCACCGTGTTTATCGCACACTTTTTCGGACTCAATGGAATAGGCCTGCTGTACCAAAGGCAATGAGGTATCAACAACTTGCTCTAATCTTTCGACGTCTTCAACACTCGCGATTGGCTCATCAATAGGTTCTGGGGGCTGAGCGCCACAAGCAGACAACGCTGCACACACGCCTGCTATTAACCAGATCCTAAAACGCTTCTGTGCTCTACTGCTTGCTTGTTTCATTTTTTCTCTCAATTTATTTTACTTTTTAAACCACTACTATTTAAAAGCCAAACTATTTAAGCCCCACATTACTTAAGAACTAATTTATTTAAGACCGCTGCTACTTATGACAACCGCTATTAGATAAGTTCTTATTTTGTCGATAAATCCTTATTTGCTTATTGCGCTATGCCTAATAAATTATCAAACCTATGAAATTTTAGTGCTACCTCGACGGGTCTCTACATACACTTCGCAAAACTAGCAGTATTTACGGACGCTTTATGACACTAAACCAAACCGAAAACATGGTCACCGCATTGCTCACTTTTAGCTTCGCAGTTCTTGGCCTAACGTTTTTATTGGGTGCAAACCCCAATGCACTTATCGCTACATTTAAATTCTACTCGTTAGACACTATGTTGAGCGAGAGTGCCCTTGGTGCTTTTTCTGGTATCGCGTTGCTGTTGCTACCGTTAATGACCATTGCAGCACGTTTTAACCTTGTTTCAGCAAAAGCAGTAACACTATATGCCGCTTTTGTAACTGCCATTCCATTGCTGACGTTATTATCACCAACAAGATGGATGGCCGATTTAGGGGGCTTCCCGATTATTGGCAGCGGTCAAGGCATCATCAAGTACTTCGCAGTATTACCGCTTTTCCTATTCTTGTTTTATCGCGAAAAATTTTCGCACAAGCAACTGACATACCTCAACTTTGCTCCTGTAGCCATGGTCTTATTATGGATAGGAGGCATGAAGTTTTTCGAGTTTGAAGCTAATGCGATTGTGGGGCTAGTTGAAACGTCACCGTTTATGTCGTGGCTATATGCAGTGTTTAGCGTACAGGGGGCATCGAATGTAATTGGTGGGTTTGATGTCCTCTTTGCATTGCTATTGGGTGCGGGCATCTTTTCTAAGAACAAGCCGGTGATCATTGCGAGCGGACTGGCTTGTTTATCGGTTTTTCTGATGACACAAACGTTTTTGTTTACTGTGCCGGATACCTTTAACAGCACGACTATCGTCAACCGCCTAGGTCAGTTCGTTATTAAAGACCTTTGGTTTGTCGCTAATCTTGCTGTGGTGGCTTACTTTACGCTGTTCGAGGCAGTTTCACGAGAACGCGAAGAAGCGCAGTTGGGCCAATCGCCACAGTAAGGCTTTACGGCAAAGTCAGGTTAAAGATGTTGTAGTAATTAACAACTACCTCACTTATCGTTTATTCGAAAATGGTCACTTGGTTGCGGCCATTTTCTTTTGCAGTGTAAAGTGCTTGGTCGGCATGGGTTAACATTCTGTCGTGATCTCTCGCGCCATCGGCACTTGCTACACCAATACTGATTGTGACTTTCAGCGTTTGCGCTATAAAACTGAAATCATGTGCTGCCACGATTTTTCGAACATGATCCATAGCTACCCTTGCATTTACCAAGTCATATTCGGGTAACAACACAGTAAACTCTTCGCCGCCCCACCTTGCACATTTAGCATAATGCGGAACTTCGCGATTTAATATACGGGCCACCTCAGTAATGACTTTATCCCCTACTAAGTGAGAGTACTGATCATTTACCTGTTTAAAATGGTCGATATCGATAACGGCAAGACATAGAGGAGATTGTTTCGCTTTAGCCTCTTCAAAATATTGTACAAGCCAGCGGTCGAATGCTCGTCTATTTGCAATACCGGTTAGATCATCATGAGTTGCTTGGAACTCGAACCGCTTGGTTTGTAATTCTAATGATCTGGTTTGTTCATCGACCCTTTGTTTTAAAATCATTTCTGATTTTTTCAAGTGATGAAAACGTACTTTATAAAGTGCATAGATAACAAAACAGAAGAAAAGAAAAACCGAGAATTTAAAAGCAAATGTCTGATAAATGCTAGGGAGCACGCGAATAGAAAATGGTGACGTAATCTCTTGCCAGGTGCCTCCAATGTAACGAGCACGTACTTTAAACTGATAACGACCAGGTGCTAAATTAGTGTATTCAGTCATTCTAAATTGATGACGGTTAACCCAATCTTGGTCATATCCTACTAACATAGCCTGATACTCTATACGCGAAGGCATAGCGAAACCCAACCCTGCATACTGAAACGCAACTCGCGTGGTTAACGGCGTTACGTCTACTTCCCTTTTATCCGTATCAAATTGCTGGTCAGCACCGTCCAGTAGTACCGCCTCTATACTTACCGGAATAGGGAATTCACTCAACATGGCAAGGTTTGCAGGCGTCACTGTAGCGAGCCCTTTCGCAGTAGGAAGCCAAACATTTCCGTCTACATCGACAATCTGAGATGGCTGTGATCCACCATTGATTTGAATACTCGCCAGGCCATTTTCTTCCTTAAAATGTTCAAATTCCAATAATGCACTTGGATATGTCAGACACTCCTTAAGACTTGATAGTGAAGTGAGAATGACCCCTTGGTTTGAACTTAGCCATACACCGCTGTTGTGATCTATACCGATTGAAAACAGTTTATCTACGGGAAGCCCCTGCGACTTTTCGATTACACTAAGTGCCTGAGTAGCATTGTCAAAATACGCAAGTCCTCGATCGGTTGTAATCCAAGTTCCCTTTTCAACAACGCTAAAACTGAACGCGTGCTGCGCATCTGAATGTTCAGGAAACGAAACTACGTGCACAATACCCTGTTGGATATAGGCGAGCCCTATCCCTGTAGCAATCCAGATTCGTCCTTCACGATCTTCTGCCAAGCCCATCGAAAAATGGGCAGGTAGCCCATTTTGTTCATTGAAATGGCTTAGCTTTCCATCTGGCGTTTGTTGAACTACACCTTGCGCCGTGGCATACCAAACACTGTTATCACTCGCTAAAAGAATGGCCCTTACTTCATTACTCGGTAACCCTAAATGTCTATTGAGGTAAGGAGTAAGTTGGTCGTTTTCATATCGCAGCACACCTTTTGTGTAGGTGCCGACTAACGTTACCTCTTCAGTTACCGCTGCCAAACTGAGTACAGAGAAAGCTTCACCTGTAGTGAGCGATGCGCTGGAAAACGCATCATTGGAAAATATATCTAATCCAGCACTTCCACCTGATAAAAGTTTGCCATCAGACGTTTGCAAAACAGTTCGCAAAAAGTCTCCACTCATTCCTTGGCTTTGCGAGAATGTGGTAAATAGCGCACGACGCAGCCTAAACAAACCACCATTAGTGCCAATCCAGATATTTTTTTCCAAATCTTCAAGCAGTGAAAAAACGCGGTTATTGGGAAGACCTGTTGTCGCATCCAGTTTTTCTAGACCTAAGTCACTTAGACGATAAAGGCCATGATTGATGGTGCCTACCCAAATGCTATTTTGATGATCAAGCAAAATACTACTAATTGATTTGTCGGCAAGTGAGCTGTGAAGTAGCGCAAAGGTACCGTTTTTTTGCTGCCAAACACCGTGTTCTGTGCCAACTAAAACACGTTTTTTGCTATCAAGAGCGAGAGTAAATGATGGACCAGAGAGTATGTTGTGGTCGGGTACAGCTAGCTGAAATTTATCGTTTATGTATTTGAACAAGCCTTGATTTGTTGCAAACCAGATTACGCCAAATCCGTCTTCGATTATGCGGTAAGCACTCGAATTTACAATGTATTCTTTTTGCGTGCCGTCAGGCGTTCTCATTGCAATCCCCGTGTCTTCCAGCGCAAACCACAACACGTTATTACTGTCTCTGAATGCATGATTAACCATTGAAGACAGGGGCGCTTGAGCATGCCACTGCTCTGCGATAAGCGACGTTACACCGCCTCGGTTTCCTGCCACAAGTAGCTCGTCGCGGGGCTTGTTGTAATACAAGCTTCGAATGCCGGAGTCTGGTAATCCTGTTTGCGCGCCGCGGGTAAATACAGTGAACTGCTGACCATTAAACCGAGCTACACCTTCCCAGGTACCCGCCCATAGATACCCATTGGACGTTTGTGCTAATGCGTGAATACTATTGTGAGGAAGCCCGTCTTTCGTTCCCCACGATTGAGGGAAATACCGGTTGAGCGGCATGAGCTGAGAAGACTCTACCGAAAAGCCATCTATGGGTATCACCCACATAAAACACATCACAAAAGTGCGAGACACAAACTTCAATGGCTTCTCGGTACGTTATTAGATAGACAGTGTAATAATACATCTATCTATTAACTAACACAAAAATTGTGGCTTTTAGTTATCTTCGGTCAACGACAAGCTAATCCAAACTAACCTGTGATCTGAGCTGGCTTCGCGGTCTTTAACTAATCGATATAGGTCACTGGTTTTTGCAGGCCAGAAAACGCCAGCATCGTTCACATCGAAGCCAAATCGAGATGGCAAAACATAGTCAGCTCTAGCTCCCCAATAGGCAGTAAAGCGGTTACTAAACTCTGCACCTGACGCGCCTGCACCACCTGCGCTTGTTGGAATGATGTCGTTATTAACTAACGGGTGCTCGGTCAACTGTTCAATCACACCCTCGCGATGTTTATCTCCAATATCCGCCGCGTTAAAATCACCAACAAGTACAAAACGCGCGTTCTCTGACAGGCTGACTTTCTCGCCATTATCATCGTAAATGTAGGCCCCTTTATTCGGAGAAAGATAATCTGCCATAAGCCTAATTTCGTCAAAGTTGCGCTTGCCGTTGCGATCCTCGCTTCCATCGAAATTAGGTGGTGTTGGATGCATAGCAAGTATG
>NZ_JACSOE010000145.1:0-4721 GCF_014349115.1 Alteromonas sp. BZK5
GTCCAATATATCGAGATAAATACTTTTTTGAAATCATGCTTCTCGCAAACGATGAGCAGTCGAAAATAGCCGCGGATTTCGTGTATTGTTCAGAAGATCAAGTTGAAGCGCTAGAAACGCTCCTCGAAAATCCTCTTGCTTCATTAAAGAACAGTACGAACTGTAATGTCGATACACCTGCACTCACAACAAAAGCAGCAATGGCGATGAATATAAGAGCATTACCAACGCTGCATATCAAATCCAAATCCCTATCAATAATAGGCGATCCCAGTGCGCATCTTTAGTCTTTTCCTCTTATGCACAGTTTTCTCATTTTCCGCCCATAGCCAGAATGAAAAATCTCCATATTTGCGTTTAATGACGAATGGTTATGCTGTTATAGCCAGCCCTACAACTAGCATAACCCTATCCCCTCACTCTGAAACACAAATAAGTTTGACGCCGCATTTAATTATAGAAACTGATTTATTATCAGAACAGATTCAGGTCGAATATGAGTACAAAGGCGAGAAGCGATTTCGCACAATCATGTTGTCTCAGAAAAGTGCAGAACCCTTTCTCCGATTCAGAGCAATTAACAGGCTAATTGACGATGACTCCGAGACAGTAACTATTGAGATGGTTACCAATGTGCCAGACCGTGTCATTACTGACTCAAAAGCATTTATCAACGGTCAACACGTAAATCTTAAGCCCAATATGACTTACACATTTACGGCATACCACCCAGTATCCTTGATAGAAGGGTACATCAATATAAGTAACTCATCTTCTCCGATAAAAGGAAAGAATCGGATAAACCATCCATTTGAGCCCGATACCGGTTGTAACTTGCTAGATGAAAATAAAACCTTTTATGCCCTTTGTTTTTCTAATTTATCAGGCAAACAATCTGCTCAATTTTTCTTAAATGAACAAGCAGTTGGTAAGTTCGGTGAACTTCGGTATGTTCCTGCAATGATTGAAGACCTTTCTTTGGTTTATTCAGTTGGTCAGAAAGAGTTTAAATATGCAATTACACTTGAAAATGAAGGTTATATCTTGTTACTACAAAATTCTAAATAAACACACTAGGCACTACACCATTGCAACTTAACTGGCCTCGTTGCAATGCTCTCACCAGTGCCGCGTCTTTAATTGGTATTCTCTCCAAACCTGCCCTATAAGCAGTTAGTGCCCTACATGAGTCTAGCAATCCAGTGCTATCCCTACCATACGCTGCACTAATATCATGCAACCAATTTAAGGTAGAGTTTGCTGGGGAAGCATCATGGAAAAACTCAGATAGCGCGGACTCCTGCCTTACGAAACAATTTCTTAAAAATTGTCTTTCATTGTTTTGAAAGGGATTTTTTTCAATATGTGCAATGTGGCACATAAAGTTATGAAACTCTGAGAGTTGCTGAAAAAAAGAGAACGCTTTTTCTCTTGGGGATAATACTAAATAATTATATTGGTTATTGGTAAACCTCAATTTCTTAAAAGCCATTCCTAAGTGACTTGGCATGTCAAATGTGATGAAAGCATCTATATTGTTTTGAGCCTCAACCATTGGTGAAGCGTTATTGTTTCGGAATGATTGATAAGACTGTGCATACTCCACTATTAGGGTTGCAAAGCGACTACATTCCTCATCTGTCATCCAATCTTTATCCGAACCAATATGACTAAAAGACAGAGCACTGTTTTTCGGGAAATAGTTAACGTAGAGCTGCTCGAAATTCCTTAGAACTAATCTGCTATTGGGTCTACATTTTAAATAATCTTCTACTTGCTCCCTGATAAAATCTCGGTGCGCAAAATAATTCTGGTAAACGTGTTGAGTGATATTAAGATCAAGAGCCCTCTTGGCCATCTCTGAACGGTACAGCGTTACTCTCAATGTTAAAAAAATTAAGCCGGCGCTTCCCAGGGCAAAGAAGGTTTCAAAATGGGACAACAGATTACTCAACCCCTGAACACTTAAAACAATTTCTCCACCTGCACCATTCCACAATGACTCTAGGGTAAGAAGAAAAGACAATAAACAGGTAAATAAAATAACAAAGAACAATATTGTCAGAGTTTTAATTAGGATTTTGTGGTCGTCCATGGCTATACCTATTTATTCCTTCTGTGCATGATCTTAGCATCCTAAAACGATTTAAGAGAAAGAAAAGCACTTATTGAAGCATTTAGCCGGTATAGCGTTGTTCAACAAGCACCAAGTAATCGTCTGTTCACTAAAACCTCAAGTTTCACGAAATTATTAGTATCACTATTGATAAAGTTAAGCTTTTTGGTTTATTGTTTAAATAATAAACACAATTACTTTCTGTTACTAATGGAGTAGTGAGCATAAGTAGCATTTTACTGTTCGTTAGGGAAAGACAATGAACCGCCTTATTTTAATCTTTTGTTTTGGCTTTAGTGCTATGACAGTACTCTTTGCATGCATGGCAACAAAAGAAGGTTCTTTACCGGCATCGCCAGCGCCAGCGCCGATTGCACTATTCGATAGTGATAATGATGGCGTAATGGATAATATGGACCTATGCCCCTCTACTCCACTAGGAATTCAAGTTGATGCAAGTGGCTGTCAACTTCCCTGTTTAACTATTTCTAGGGCAACAGAATGCAGCTCAGATTTACCCGCTTTTACATGGCCCATCCCAAAACCTAGTAGTTACCTTATTCTTCGTAACAATCAACTGTCTCATGTAAGAAAAACATCAATTGGAGAAATGGTTGACTCCCTTGAAGAGGTTCTAGGAAATTCGGGTTACTCTGAATTTAAGTATTACAGCCTACCAAAGGGCATTGTTATGGTTACACAACTCGAACGGATTAATGAGATGGGAGCCCCTTTCGCCATGCCAGATCGTTGGGATATCAATGATGTCGGTGCATCCATGGAAAACTTTGATCTTGCACAGCTTTTGCGAGTGTTGGTCGGTGCTGAGCATGGATATTACAGGGTGTTGGTGTTTGTACTTATGCAAAAAGATCAGGTTATTGTTTTTGACGAACCGTTAGGTGAAGAAAAGGAAATCACGAAGTTTGTAGATGGGGGCGCCATTAATTTACCTGGCAAATTGAGGCAGATACACATCGCGGATGATTTGAATCTTACTGTACTTGTGTACGAAATGGTTCGGAAGCGTGTTGGAACAGGTGCTGAAATCTATAGCTCTGGTTTATCGGTGAAATCTCATCTCGATTCTACGGAAATTCAATTGTAGGTACGCATGACAGAATTATTTAAGATTAGAAAGCGCATTACGATTACTTGGCTAATCTGTGCAGCAATATTGTTGATATTTGTGATTGCATTAGTGTTGAATCATCCTGATTTAACAAAGGTAGCGGGCTCGTGGTATTCAACATCAATTATGCCATCAACTGGTGTTATTATTGGTCTCTGGCTGGCGGTTTCACACACCGGCACCACCAATAAACATGTGAATTCGATGTCTGCTGGTTTAGCGGAGGCATTCCTGTATTTCTATATCTTTTGTCTGATTATGCCTTTCGTTGTTTTTGTCGGGTACAAACAACTGTCATTTGAAGCTTATTTTGAGATCTCGCAAATGTGGCTGGCTTTGTTGCAAACGCCAACTTTAGCCCTATTAGGTAAAATTTTTGCCGATAATACCGAACCAACTTCAAACACTTAATCTCCTGTATTAAAAATCAGTATTTAGTCGATGTGTGTGCGATTTATTGTGCTATGCAACGCTAGCCTGGGTAGAGTTTCGTACATTAAGTAGAAATAACATGGTGATGGTTTATAGCAACGGGGCTTTTCAGCATCTATTCCTTGTCTACAAATGCCAAATCAAATGCATCCCTGTGATTATTATTTTTTGGTAAATTATTTTCCTTAGTTTCCATAGTGACACTCAGGTTTCTTTTATCGACAAGGGACGAATCACCCTTTGCAGTCTTATCTTTAATCTCCGAAAAAAGAGCTCTTTGAGCATTGTAGAATCGCTCTACACTATCCTTTACAACGTCAAAATTAATTGTTTTATCGTTAATCTTGGCTTTAACCTGCTCTGACGTTAAGCCAAACTCGCTAGACAAAGTGGCTTTAATGCTTTGCATCGTAGAATTAATATCACGGATAACGCCGACTACTTTTCCATTTAATTCTGAAATATCATTGGCCATATAGTTACCAGTTAATGATAACTTGGCAGAATGTTGCATGAACTCGTCCATGTCTAACAAAATATCTATAAGCCTTCCGAAATAAGCAGACTTTATTGTTACCTCTATAGCACCTGCTTTTCCACTGTTATTAAAGATATACCCATTAGCTTCTTGTATCGCTACTTGTTTCCTTACTTGTTCTAAATGGTGAGTTAAACGCCAGTGGTGGAACTCAACTAGGTCTTTCGCAAACTTTTCAAATTCATAAGCCAATTTATTTTGATTCTTGTTAGTAAAACTATGACGGATGCTAGATATAGTTTTTACAGATCTAACGCAGTGCTTCAATTGACGTTCGACATCAGGCTGGTGGATATAGAACTCACGTTTAACAGTGACAAACTGCTTTGGGTAGGACTTTACGTTAAATACACCTGTTGATTTGTTAGGTTCTGTTCTTGCCATAAGTCTATTCTCTTTGTATCAGCTAACTATGTATACAATGTATTAGGTAACAGCAACCCGTAACGATAAATACAGTCCAGTATCTAAAAAACCTAAATAATTGGACCTAGGTTCGATTT
>NZ_JACSOE010000146.1:0-4714 GCF_014349115.1 Alteromonas sp. BZK5
GGTTTCCAGCAAACCATTATGGACGCCTTAACCCGTTATCACCGCATGAAGGGCGACAATACGCTATGGCAAGTGGGTACTGACCACGCCGGTATTGCTACCCAAATGGTGGTAGAACGCCAACTTAACGCACAAGGCAAGACGCGCCACGATTTAGGTCGCGAAGACTTCATCAAAAAAGTGTGGGAATGGAAAGAGCACAGCGGCGGAACGATCACCGGTCAAATGCGCCGTCTAGGTACGTCACCTGACTGGTCTCGCGAAGTGTTCACCATGGACGAAGACCTGTCTAAAGCCGTAACGGAAGTGTTCGTTAAACTACACGAAGAAGGCCTTATTTACCGTGGTAAGCGTTTGGTTAACTGGGATCCAGTGCTTCACACTGCAGTATCTGATCTTGAAGTACTGAACGAAGAAGAAGACGGTCACATGTGGCACATGCGCTATCCACTTGCAGATGGTAGCGGTGAGCTAGTGGTTGCGACAACGCGCCCTGAAACCATGCTAGGTGATACAGCGGTTACGGTACACCCAGATGACGAGCGTTATCAAGGCTTTATCGGCAAAGAAATTAAGCTACCGATTACTGGCCGTTTGATTCCGGTTATCGCCGATGACTATGTAGATCAAGAATTCGGTACAGGTTGCGTTAAAATCACGCCTGCTCACGACTTCAACGACTACGATATGGGTAAGCGTCATAACTTGCCTATGATCAACATTCTTACCGACGATGCGAAAATTAACGACGAAGCGCCAGAAGCGTATCGCGGTTTAGATCGCTTCGACGCCCGTAAGCAAATTGTTGCTGATTTAGACGCACAAGGCGCATTGGTTAAGATTGAGCCGCACAAGCTTAAAGTGCCGCGCGGCGACAGAACGGGTGCGGTAATTGAACCCTACCTAACTGACCAGTGGTATGTAGCCGTTGAGTCTCTTGCTAAGCCTGCAATTGAAGCGGTTGAAAGCGGCGAAATCCGTTTTGTGCCAGAGAACTGGAACAAGACTTACTACCAGTGGATGCACAACATTCAAGACTGGTGTATTTCACGTCAGCTGTGGTGGGGACACCGCATTCCAGCGTGGTACGACGAAAACGGTAACGTTTTTGTTGGCCGCACCGAAGAAGAAGTACGCGAAAAGCACGGCCTTGGCAGTGACGTAACCCTTTCACAAGATGACGATGTTCTTGATACCTGGTTCTCAAGTGCGCTATGGCCGTTCGCGACCATGGGCTGGCCAGAAGAAACGCCAGATCTTGAAACCTTTGTACCGTCTTCAGTGCTAGTAACTGGCTTTGACATCATCTTCTTCTGGGTTGCCAGAATGATCATGATGACCAAGAAGTTCACTGGCAAGATTCCGTTTAAAGATATTTATATTACCGGCCTTATCCGCGATGAGAACGGTGATAAAATGTCAAAGTCGAAGGGCAACGTGCTCGACCCAATCGACTTGATAGACGGTATTGATATTGAGTCGCTAGTCACTAAACGCACCGCGGGCATGATGCAGCCTCAGCTTGCTGAAAAGATTGCCAAGCGTACCCGTAAACAGTTCCCTGATGGTATTCAGGCCTACGGTACAGACGCATTGCGCTTTACCTTTGCCGCTATGGCGTCAACCAGCCGCGATATCAACTTTGACATGGCCCGTGTTGAAGGCTACCGCAACTTCTGTAACAAAATTTGGAATGCATCGCGTTTCGTATTGATGAACACAGAAGAGCACGATACAGGTCGCGACGGTGGTGAAATGGTACTTAGCATGGCCGATCGCTGGATTTGGGCTAAGTTCCAACAAACGCTGGTTGAATTTGAAAAAGCGCTTGAAGACTACCGTTTCGACATTGCTGCGCAAACCGTTTACGAGTTCACCTGGAACCAGTTCTGTGACTGGTATCTAGAACTTACTAAGCCAGTGCTTAACAATGACGCCAGCACCGAAGCTGAAAAGCGCGGCACACGTCATACGCTTATTAACGTACTTGAAAGCTTGCTTCGCTTGTTGCATCCGCTCATGCCATTTATCACCGACACTATTTGGCAGCGCGTTGTGCCACTAAGTGCACTTAAAGTGGAAGAGGGCGCAAGCATTATGGTTCAGGCATTCCCTGAAGTAGATGCAGCGAAACAAGACGACAAAGTACTTGCTGATATCGAGTGGGTGAAGAAGTTTATCGTGGGTATTCGTAATATCCGTGGTGAAATGGATATCTCGCCAAACAAACCACTTAATGCGCTACTTAAAAACGTAAGCGACGAAGACGCGCGTCGTCTTGATGCGGCTAAGGCATTCCTCGATAAGCTTTCTAAGCTTGAAACCGTAACTATATTAAAAGACGGTGAAGAAGCGCCAGCCAGTGCAACAGCGCTTGTGGGCGAGATGGAAATTCTTATCCCAATGGCAGGGCTTATCGACAAGGACGCAGAGCTTGCTCGTATTACTAAAGCCATGGAGAAAATCGAGAAAGATGTATCTCGTACTCGTGGCAAGTTGGGTAATGAGAAGTTCGTAAGTAATGCGCCAGAAGCGGTAATTGAAAAGGAACGGGCTAAGTTGGAAGAGGGTGAAAAAGCCCTAGCCAAACTTAAAGAGCAGTTCGAGACCATTAAAGCGCTTTAAGTGCAGCCCCTAAAACGGGGGGTATCGATACAAATTAGAAGGGTTACCGAAAGGTAACCCTTTTTTATTAGCAATTGAACAGGCCCTACACGTAGCGCGTTTGTTCGAAGCCGTTCCTGCATTCCCACACTTCGCTAGGAAGCTTGCCAGCGCCTACTGAGCGGGCAATTATTTATGCGAATTGGTATAAGAACTTATCTTTACGTTCGCGTTTAGCGCTGTTTGCCTAAGTACTGTTTTAACATGCCTATCAATGATTTTTGCTTTATCGGCTTGGTGAGATAGTCGTTCATACCCGCGTCTATCGCGCTTTGTTTATCTTCCTTCATTGCATTGGCCGAAAGGCCGATAATAGGTACGCCAGTAAAGCCTTTTTCGCGGAGTTGTGTGGTTGCCTCATAACCGTCCATCACCGGCATTTGTACATCCATCAATATTAGGTCGTACTGCGGGGCATTTTCTACTTTTTGCACGGCTTGCTTGCCGTCTTCTGCAATATCGAAAGTAAGCCCAAGATTGGTAAGCATTTCTCCGGTGACGAGTTGATTTATATTGTTGTCTTCCACTAATAGAACGTGGCCTTCTAGTGACGTTGCTTCGGCTTCTTCACTGAAATGATGTCCGTCATAACTTGCATCTTTAGATATCACCTGATGAACAAAACGCTCAAATTGCGCAGGTGTGAATGGATGCATGATAAGTGGGCCTCTCCATAGCGTGTCATATTTAGCTTGTAGCGCGCTGCCTGCACTCTCCATTACCAGGCCTACCGACTTCCCTTTTTCTAATAAGGCGTTTAACCAAGCAATATTCTGTCTGAATTCACTGAACTCATGGATATCTACAATGATATGTTCAGGTAAAGCGGCGATATTTTTGGCTTCTTCTATTGATAGCGTTGATTTAGTCGGCAGCTGTATCTGGTTGCAATACGCCGCAGGCAGCAATGCTACTTCAGTAACATAAAGGCTATCAACAGGTAGCTGAGGTGTTTGTTCAAGCACGCCTGGTTGGTTTTTGAATGCTTTCAGCGGTAGTTCAACTTCAAACGTACTGCCTTTTCCCATAGTAGAAGTGGCATCAAGGCGGCCGTTCATAAGTTCAGTAAGCTGGCTTACAATCGCAAGGCCTAGGCCGGTACCGCCATATTTTCTGTTGGTTGAACCGTCTGCTTGAGTGAAAGGATTAAATATTCTATCTAGCTGGGCTGCACTCATACCTATGCCGGAATCGGTGATTCGCATGGTAAGGTTTAACACGTTCCCTTTTTCGTTCAAGTTGCCGTCAAACTCAATATCTATACGCCCTTGCTCGGTGAACTTCACAGCATTGTTGCCTATATTCATAATTATTTGCGCGATACGCAGTGGGTCGCCAATTACTTGCGGAGGTATCTTTGGATTTACCGTAAAGTGCACCGATAAGTTCTTTTCTTTTGCGCGTAGTGCAATGACTGCAATGAGGTTGTCGAACAGTGAATGCAAAGAAAAGCTCACTTCCTCAATCTTCAATTTACCCGCTTCAATTTTTGAGAAGTCGAGAATATCGTTAATTACGCTCAGTAATATTTGCCCTGAATACGCTGCCTTGTCGAGATACCCTTTAACAGTAGTGGACAGCTCTTGCTGTTGCGCCAGTTCTATTAGTCCGATAATACCATTCATCGGCGTGCGGATTTCATGACTCATATTGGCTAAAAACATACTCTTTGACGCGGTTGCTTGCTCCGCTTTTATTTTCGCCTCAGTAATCGCTTTATTTAAGCTTTCAAGCTGCGAGTTCATGGTTCTTGCTTCACCTAGCAGTTTTTCTGTCTCTCGGTTTTTATCACTAAAAACGAGCGCCGCTTTTGCTAGCTTGCCAATCTCATCTTTTCGGCTGCTGCCAGGAATATTGGAAATTTGTACGCCTTGGGCAAGCTTGTTGAAAACTTGAGTGATAGAGCGGATAGGGCCCAATATGCGAAACATGGCAAACAGCGCGGCTGAGAGGGCGAGTAGAATGGCAACAAGAGAAAATAACTCTCCGTTACGCTGTGTGCTTTCAGCCAGTATGTAGGTGCGTTGAGTCGCAATTTCAGAGTCTGTGG
>NZ_JACSOE010000147.1:0-4583 GCF_014349115.1 Alteromonas sp. BZK5
GTATACGCATTGGGATGCAGGATGCATTCTCAGTTCAGTGCATGAATGATAAGGGGATGATCATACAACTTAAAACAAAAGATAAAGCCAAACTTCGTCAGATGGTGAGACTTCAAGAATACGAAACCTTTGTTATTGAAGCAATCCTGACGCCACACGGGATCACTTTCTTAGACCTTCTGTGTGTCAATGGAATTGCATTAAAGTGGTCATTTAGAAAAAGAATGGCCTTGTTATCTAAGTTAATCAAAGATCCTAAAATTTTGACTGGACTTTTGAGCCCTGCCAATATCGATGTTTTTACCCCCGATATGACTATGCGCATCAATCCTACAAAACGTCCAATTAGTGGATATGCCGTAAAGTCACTCAAAGCACCCGTGAATCTTGACGATGTCGTCATTACACCAACAATTGAACAGTATTTCATCGTTCGCGTTTACCCTTCACATAATCGGGATATCCAAGAACGTGAATTAAGAAATAATGGCTTACAAAAGTTGTCGCTGCTTATTCCAGGTCACCAAAGCAATCAACAGTGGGTTCAAGTTGGTACGATGATAGCTAAACTTGGGCATGAACAATTTCACCTTGTTAAATGTGACGGCATCAAAAATGGCATTCTTATCAATCCTAAGCCATTTAAAGATGATGCAATGGCCGACTATTTAAGAGAAGAGGATGCATCTGTACTAGAGCAACTTGAACGCAACTGGGCTTTAACGTTGAACTACGAATTAAGTACCGTAATTGGTTAATCTGCTCATCTTATCTACATTCTAACCTTATGTAGTATTTTAGTCACAGTTCAATAATTGCTTTTCTATGAGAGAAGCCGGCCATTTGAAATTGATGCAAATAACATCGTATTTAAAATAATCGGTCTAATGTACATAAAGAAAGTATCGCGATAGTATGAAATTCAGCTCCCATTAAATGAAAAGGGGCTAAAAAGGAATTGCTTTATAATGGAACACAGAATCAACAATAAGGATGGCTACAAAAAAATCTATCCGATGTCGTTATCTGAAGATGATACTTTTTGTCATTATTGTGGGAGAAAAGTTTCCTCTGACCTTGCATTGAATTGGGATCACGTACCGGCGCTGAATGTAAGAATACCTGAAGAGTATGGTATCGAATTTGATATTCGCAAAACCCTCGTGCGTTCGTGTGCTGAATGCAATCTTTTAGCAAGTGACACACCCCACCTAGATTATCTTGAAAGACATATATGGCTAAAAGATAAATATCTACGCCGATACAAGTCGGTTTTAATCAATGCTAACCCTAATGACAAAGATGAGCTGGTTAGTATTACCGGTAAAAAGAGTTCCCTTGGCTTTCAAGAATTGTTAAGCATGCTTGGTTTCGGGCTTAAAACTGAAGAACTCATTAACTCTCCCATTTTAAAATTAAAAAACAAACCATCTGGGCGCTTGGTTAAATACCTTATAGCTGAGCATCTAACTGGCTCTCCGCACGAAGTTGATGAAGAAGAGGCTAGGGAAGAATATTTTTACGAGCCTCACAATGATGAGGATATTAAAAAGCAACAACTCACCACTACTTTTCTTCGTGAATTTTTGCTCGATGAGTGGCTATCTGGCAACAAAATCCTAAGTGCAGAGATGTTACGAGAATGGATCCAATGTCACCCAGGAAGAGCATTCGGGCTAGATCTTCGATTAGAGGATGTCGTATTAATAGAAGGCGTATTCGACGATATTGTTAATCAGGTAAACAAACTGTACCAGTCCGAGATTGAAGAGCAGGTACTCTCGACTCAAGATGAAGAAATAAACGATGAAGACATTGAGCCACCTAAGAGTAAAACGCCTGTGGAGCCACGTTGTACAAGTTCCAAGGATAAAAAATCAAGCACCAAAGTTCAGTTAAGAAAGGACGTTGTTGTTTCTAAAACCATAGCACCTGACAAACCAACCTTTGTAAACCACAAGGTTAAACAAAGCATTAAGACTGAGACAAAGAACAAAGCTTTCTTAAATAAGCATAGGAATGACATTATTATGGCATTTATGATGGCAATGGAAGGCAAGCGTTATGCTAATTCAGATATGATGAGAATGATGAATGAGAAAGAGTTTCTGATATTTATAAAGAAATCAGGATTAGACAGGTTCTCTTTCCATTCTTTCGTAAACGACAAGTCGTTCAAGGCTTATAATGAACATATCCCCAATAACCCTGAATCTTTTTACAACTTAAAAGGTAAAATTTGGTAACAGGACATACTAAATGCTGTTACTCACCATTGATAAAATTCCGAGCAATGTCCATTTACAAAAGTGGTAATAAATGACTCGCATTTCTTTCCCTTCCTTTTCTAGAAACTTATGGATTTGGTTGGTCATAACTGTCATCAATATCATATTGACTCTTATTTTTGACATTGATGTAAACAGCAGCTCAAGTATATTAACAGCGTTTGTATTGTGGATCGTCGGTATAATTTTAAGTGAAAATTTGCAAGAAAGGGTAGTTTTTGGTTCTAACCTCACGGTTACTATTTTAATTGTTATCAACGAGGTATATTTCGTTTTTGCAGGAACAATGAAGATATTTGGAATGATATAAGCACAAAATCGAATGGAAATAGCGTGACATAATTTTCGTATTAATGTCCTACTTAAAAGGGTAGGAAAGACTAATGCGATATATCAAAGACAAATACAATAGCGCTTATCAACAAAGTATATGTGGTAAATCTCTATTCGATGCTGAAGTAATAAGGTATTCACTAATAACAAACGGTAAAGAGTCTCTCAGAATTACTTCTATGGGATGTAAGGCGGACTATTATCGAAACCTCAATCGCAAAGGTTATTTTTCATGCCGTAGTAGAGAAGGAATTCATAAAGGTAAGGTTACCTGCTACGCCAATATATTTATCGTCTCAAACCCTATCTTTGTAGTTTCTAGTGCATCCCGTAACAGAGTCCTTGCCAACAATAAGCGTAACTTGCACGCGTATGTTCGCAGCAGCAGCCTTATAGACGCTATAAATGGTGATTTAGACCTGTACTCCCTGCCCCCACATGACGTCGTCACTTACCAACCTTTTGTCCGAGATTGTTTCTTTAATCGAGACACTAATATAGCCATCAGCGAACACAAAGGAATTGCCATTCTGTTTGGCGCCAATGTGTACTGTTTAACTGAATAAGTAGCGGCTTAGACAATCTGATTTATGGTTTAGGAAACTCACAAGGAGAACCCATGAAAACTATTTCTCAGCGACAAACACAACTAACTCAGCTACTCACAGGTGAACTTAAACCACGTCAAATTATTGGTACAGGCTACAAATACCCTAAAAGCGTTGCCAGCGCATGGTTAAGAAGAGAAATACACAACGAACAAAACCCATCTCAAAGCGTGTCTGATCTATTTGTTCAGACCAACGGTGCGCCATTCACAAGTGAAAAAAAAGCTAAATGCTCAAAGATGTACCAGCAGTTGGTAAAAGGCTCATTTGAACTCATAACCCGTAATTTAATTGTTTCTGACTATGGCGTCATGCCAGCCCCTACCAGCGGTATTGACGAAGGGTATTGTATCTACATTGAAACAGCTTCAGCGAAGTCACAGCACAGACACGCTAGTGATTAAGCCAAGTATGTTATTGATAAGAAATGGGTCAAATTCAACATTGGATTGACCTCAATTTCTGACGCATATTAAATTCATATAGCAAGCCCGATAAAAGGATAATAAACGATGACATTCAATGGCCTTCAAAGAACCGCAAATTGTTACATCATAGGAGTAGAAGATAGGGATGGTCATACAGAATGGTACAAAGTGGTAAGCCTCGCTCCACTTTCATCGATGTGCCAGGCCGATCTTAATCACTCTCTTAAGGAAACGCTGCCACTGAATACTGACGATATCATTACCGTGGTAGATATTAATGCATTGCCTGTTTTACAGCATTAAAAGAAGCCGTCCTGCGGTGTTAATGCAGACTGCGAGGCTGTGTGTTCTTTGGGAACGCATGAACTTCTTCTATCATACCGTTTTCTAACTCAACAATTCCTGTATCCCAGCCCCCCTCTATCATTTTTTGCTGTTGTTCAAACATAAAATATCGATTTTGTATTAATTTTGATACCTCTGTAGTCCAAGTACCAGCACAATTAATGTCTATCGCCTCTTGCCGCCACCTGCCATTTTTATTGTTAAATGCAATGCGTTCATCACCATTATTGGGGTTCATAAGAACTAGATCATATTCAACCGATAAAGACCTGGTCTCATAAGGATGAAGTAAGGCTTTTTCCACTAATGTTCCCAAACCTGCCATTGCTTTTACTAGTAGCTCTTTGCTTATGTAATCTGTGGAAATGTCCGACATTGAACTGTCTCTTTCATATGGTTTTTGACAACGTCTTAGGTGTATTAATAAGTGTGCTATTGCTCAGTTTTACTGAAATAAATTGCTAAATTTTTGATTGAACTAAAAAAAAGCAAAAAAAAAGACTTTGAAATTCAAAGTCTTAAAAAAGGATTTTTAATCAAAAATACCATCACGAACAGCATGCGATAATTCTGCATGAAGC
>NZ_JACSOE010000148.1:0-4574 GCF_014349115.1 Alteromonas sp. BZK5
TTTCAAATATGTATTCCATATTTTTTTCCTTTATTAGTTATGAATTGTATATGCCGAAAAAGCCTTCCTACTTTATTAGTAGATAAAAACCGCGCTATTTTTTTAAGTCTGGTTAGCGTATTTTTAGGTGTAGTAAAGAAGTACTCGAACGAGTAATGTATTAATTGAAGGTTTTGGCATAGATACGATCTTTTATGTCGCTTTTTGTTGTTCTCTTATTTTTCTGTAAATCTCTTCACGGTAAACAGAGACTTCGCGAGGTGCTTCTATACCTATTTTCACCTGACTCCCTTCTACATTTAAGACTTGCACCTTAGTCGTATCATTGATTATCAGCGATTTTCCTATATTCACGTTCAAAACTAACATTACATAACTCCTTGTTTGTAAACTTTGCATCTCAGACTACACAATTCAATTTGCTTTGAATACTGATCTTTAGAAAGTAAGTAGCCTCCCCAGTGTATTAAATGCCTTTCGCAAAAAAATACACTTGAAACTAGCCTTCAATAACCGACAAAAAAGATCTCATTCCAAACTCAGTGTTCTACATTCTGGGTTTTAAAGAGACTATTACCGTTATCACTCGGCATTAATACATTTCTCATCAATAGTAGAAAACGAGTGAAAGTAATGAAGGCCAAAAATCATGTTTTTTTAATATTGTACGTTTGTATTACCTTTTTGATGCTAACAGGATGTGGAGGGGGAAGTGACCAATCTGGGGACCAACTACTTAACAGTGCTGGAGAACTCACTGCAGCTGAGCAAGCGACCCGTAACAGCAAAGTTTTTGCAATAATTAATAAAGAAGAAGTAGTTTCAGACCCAAGTAAAATTATCATCATTGACGGTCAACAAAGTTACGATGAACTAACAACAGATAATATTTCACTCCAATGGTCCGTTACCAGCGCGCCTGCAAATGCTGAGTTTAGTTTGGTTACCAGCGGTAATAAAAGTATTGAGTTTATCGCAGAAACTATAGGCACATACGTCATAGAACTTGTTGCAACTGATGGGTTCAACTCTGACGAAGACACAATTACTATAACGATAGTAGAACCTGTTCCAGTCGCTATCCTTCCAGATAATTTTTCTCTAAAAGTAGGTAATATTGCCGAAATATCAGGTGCCAATAGCTTTGATAGTATTGATGGTACTTTGTTGTTCCAATGGCAGGTTACTTCTCCAAGTGGCGTTGAAGTTGCTTTTGATACTTCTGAAACAGGCGAATTTATTGCTTTTCAACTGTCTGAACTTGGTCAATATGAAGTGCAGTTGTCGGTATCCGACTCAGACGAACACACTTCGCCCACTGCCAAAGTAATTATTACAGCAACGAATGAAGCGCCGGTAGCCGTAGCTGGGGAAGACCGTGAAGTTGCTTATAAAACAGATGTTGAACTGGACGCCAGTTTTTCTCAAGACTTTGACAGTGAAACGCTAAGCTATTCGTGGGCTCTATTAGAGACACCTCCAGGCGCTAATACGTCCATTACTTTTTCACCCGAGAGCCCATTGGCCACTTTTTTCGCTCCCTTACCCGGTTTATATCTTGTCGAATTAACTGTATTCGATGGTTATGAATCACATACAGATGAAATACTTATCACGGCAATAAATACACTTCCCGAACTCAATGCTGGCGAAGATATTAGCATCCAAAGTGGCGAATCAGCTAACCTAGTGGCACACGCCTCCGATATAGAAACTAGTGCACTTGTGTATTCCTGGGAGCTATTATCCCAGCCAAGTGGTGAGCCCGTGTCTATCAATGGCGATACCGCCACACTTAATGTGGTTCTCCACACTGGAGGTGAATATACTTTTGAAGTTCAGGTAAGTGATGATTATGACACCGTAACGGATACCGTTATTGTCACTGTTAATAATTCTATCCCAGTATCTATTATTGATATCGATCAGAACGATTTGGTGCCTATCGTTGGTGACACAATTAGATTATCAGCCAACAGCAGTTATGACCCTGACGAAGGGGATGCCATTGAGCAATACGAGTGGAATATTGAAAGAAAACCATCGGATAGTGTTATTGCGCTCAATGACCCACAAGCACAAGGTATAAATATTTCTCCTGATACCACCGGCACATATACGGTAAGTCTAAAAACATTCGATGGTGGCAATTACTCTGAGAAAACTATGGTAGATATCCAAGTTATCTCGAGTAATTCACTCCCCAAAGCGCAAGGTAGTTATGAAATAGAAAATTATACTACCATTATATTAGATGCATCAGGTTCGTCTGATGACGACAATCATGAACTCAGTGTTTCGTGGACAGTGATTGCAAAACCTGACAATGCACCAACCAGTATCCTTGATAGAAGTGCCAAAACGACAAAGATGTTCGTCCAGGAAAATGGCACCTACGCTGTAAGGTTAGTTGTGTCGGATGGAAGAAGTAACAGCCCCCCATTCGATATGATTATCCACATAGACAAGCCAAATGAACAGCCCGTAGCGAATGCAGGTAACCCACAAAGCGTAGGCTTGAATACTACAGTTAAACTCGATGGCAGTGGAAGCTACGACGAAGATGAGGACACTATCTCATTTTCGTGGTTCATGACGTCGCCAGAAGGTAGTGCCGCTACACTCATTAATTCTGAAACTGTTACACCACATTTCACGGCTGATGTATTTGGTACCTATACGTTGACACTCACAGTAAATGACGGCGAACTCATATCAGAGCCATCAACAGTTTCAATCGAAGTTGGCAATAAGTTAGCTCCAGTAGCCGATGCTGGACCCGACCAAAATGTCAAAACAGGCTCTAGGGTAACCCTTACTTCCGCCGCGAGTATCGACGCCGATAGCGAAATTACAGAATACCGTTGGGAGGTGATTTCAGTACCTGAAAATAGTGCTGTAGTCCTCGAAAATGACTCTGACATAGAAACTAGTTTTACACCTGATTTGGAGGGCGCTTATATTATTGCCCTATCTGTTAAAGATGAAGAAAGTTGGAGTGCTAAAAGCTTTGTCACCATCATTGCATCAACAAATAACTCAGCCCCTATAGCAAATGCGGGTAACGATGTTACAGTGGTTCAAGGGGAGTCAAATGTTATCAGCCTGTTCGGTGGAAACAGCACAGATGCAGACGGAAATCCCCTATCTTACTCATGGTCTTTAATCAGCCGGCCAACACTAAGTGAAGAGCAAATCATTAACCCGAAAGATGAAAGTGCTACGCTTAGCCTTGACCGATATGGCTCGTACGTTGCTCAACTTATTGTATTTGATGGTACAGTTAGCAGTCTTCCCTCAACAAAACATATCCAGTATGTAAGAAACACGACGAGCGTTAATGCGGGTCCAGACCAGACAACGTTCTTACGGCAACGCGTTGTTCTTGATGGCCGGAGTTCAGGCTACATTGCGCTTAGAGACCCTGAAACGTATGAATACGAATGGAAGTTTATCTATACACCGTCCGAAGAAAACCCAACTATCTCAGAATATGTAAAAGCAGAAGATGAGGCAGAAGAAGATGTACTCGGACTCTATGAGTTTTATCCTGACACCGTGGGTACATATTTACTAAGACTTCGTTTTAGAAATACGGTAACAGGTACGGTCTCTGACATCGACACAGTCACTATCAATGTAAAACCTTATAATACATTACCGATAGCTGATGCCGGTGAAGACCTAATTGGTTCAATTGGAGACCTGATAGTGCTAGATGGGAGTACATCTTCAGATTCTGAAGGTGACGCCTTGCAATACAACTGGTCTTTCCTGCAAAGACCTGAAAACAGCCTTTCGCAGATAAATAACCCCACCAGCGTTTCTCCGTTTTTTGAAATTGATAGGATTGGTGAATATCTTGTCAGATTAGAGGTTTTTGACGGCTCGGCATCATCAGATCCCGATGTAGTAAAAATCACTTCAGTAGAACCAAGTGTGGGACTGAGTATTCAAACCGAGGAAGGTTTTAGACGTCTTACCTTGCCCTATGAGAAAAATGAGACAAGAGACGTTACTAGGCCCTCTGATGACGAGGAATTATTGCTAGAGACATTGAGAATAACAACTGTTGAACAGCAAGTCACAATTACTGATGTGAGAGCCTACGATGCTAATGGTTTAGTGATGGCGTATATGACGACTGCAGACAACACTTTAGTTCCCAAGAATGGAAGTGTGAATATCGAACTATGGACACAATACCCGCAGCCAGGGCGTCAAGCTAACTTGCTATTCGAATTTACGATAAAGGAAACAGGCGATACAGTTTCGTTAAATTATTTACTCAATGTAAATTAGAGGTCTGATCAAAAGGGTCGGAAAATACCATCCGACCCTTTTTTTAAGAACTGTTTCCCTGGTACCGTCAATACGACTTTCTCAATAGGTTTCGATTTTAAAGTAACATTAGGTGCGTTAGATGCAGCTATGTTTGTTTCCAATATCAATTAAGTACTACTGAGTCATTCAATTTGTCGGTTGCCAATTGAGCCACTTTTTCACGATTCCCTTGTTGCCTGTACCTAAAATAGATTACGAGTTATTTCTGGTTAAGAAAATAAATTATGACG
>NZ_JACSOE010000149.1:0-4572 GCF_014349115.1 Alteromonas sp. BZK5
GTCGCAAGATGCTGAACCTCATCAAGCAATAACAAAATAGGCGTGTTATGGGTATTAAGCGCATCAAACACCGAATGCAGGGTGGGGCGCTGTGCACTCGTGGCATTTGCTTCCGCTTTAACCGTGACGCCAGACGATGATACAGCAGGTGTGAACTTGAGCTTTGCCAGGATTTTGGAAAATAGATTGCGACGTGATTCAAGCGTGGTCGTGACGGCATCAATAAAGGCATTCTGGGGCGAGTCTTTGTCTGACCAGAAGTCTATGTATATGGGTAACACATCAATGTTGTCGCAGGCAGGAATAACGTCACGCGTGATAAACTGTGTTTTACCTCGCTTGCGAGGAGCAAAAAAGGTAACCCTCTCGAGAAGCCCCTGTTGCATACCTTGTAGAATATAGTCACACAGCTTGTGCCGAGGATAGTGCCATCTGTCCATTGCTTTATAACCTTTTTCACCTTGATTTTATAATTATATATTATAGATATAAAACAATGTAAAGCCAGTTTAAAAAACGCTCCGTTCAACGTACTGAGTGGCTTCACGCCTCTAAACTTTCGACCTCTAATCCCAGTATTTCAGCGAGTACATCTGAATCATCTTGTATTGCGTAATAATCACCGTGATACATTAAAACGATTCTTTTTTGGTCATTAGTTAAAACACTTAGTTCAAAACAAGTCATTGACGACTCAGTACTGTATATTCGCGTTGTAACAAACATAAGTTTTTCAAACGAATCAAAGGCAACTTTCGTCTTCGGGTTATTCGAACTGCCGACATACAGCACACTTTCGTTTAGGTCAAAATAGAATTTTCTTCTGCTTCTTCTGCATATAAAGGCTGCGCCTAAACTAAAGAGCCCCGCCAGTGTAATCACACCAATAACGAATTTGGACCAGCGGGGGCATTTGAACGAAAACCTACGGTTTTGAATCCTGTGGCACCCTCGAAACCGTAGGTTTCCGTCAGATAGCCGCTAACCCGGCATTTGCCCTTAAAACTTGGTCATCTTTGGAACATTACCGAATATTCAATGCTGTGACAGCCTTTTTCATAGCGAACCCTGGAGTTGTTTGAATTGTCCTAGGATCATCGCCTTTTCCTGAAGAATTACCTTGTTCTCATCGGTCAGATACGTCACTTTATCCTGGATGGTTTTCAACTCGGTTTTGGTGGCCTTCAAAGCTTGGGATAACACGGCCAATTCCTTATCGACATCTGCTTTCTGAGCAGTGAGAGCTGCTATTTTTTCTGCCAATTGCTCATTTTTATGCTGGTATTCCTGGTTCTTCGTCATGGCGTCTTCAAGGTTGCGCTTCAGGTTCTGGGTCTCATCTACCTTTCCGTTCAAATCCCTGTTTAGCGTCGCATTGGTCTGTTCAAGTTTATCGGCATTGCTTTGTAACTGCGCATTGGCATCAAATAACTCGGACGCTCTTGACTCAGCCTGGTCGAACCGGTGTTGCAGTTCCTGCATCTGGTCTTTCAACCCCTGGGTATCGATCCGGAACTGTTCGCGTTCTTGCTGACGGTCTTCGGCAGTGCGCTGCTGATAATGTTCAAAATGATCGCGGATGTCCTTATTTTCCTGCTTAAGTTCCGCAATACTTTCCTTTAATTCAGCGGTTCGCACAATGGCTTCGTCTCGTTGGGCCTCGGCTTTGACCAGGCTGATACGCACATCTTCCAGAGACTTGTCTAACGCGCTTTTTTCTTTGTTCTGCCGTTCAATCTGGCTCTCAAGATCCTGTTGTCGGGCAGTAAGTTGCGCGATGGTGTTTTTGGAATCGGCCAATTCTTTGCGGAGTTCTTTATTTGACGCCTCAAATTCCTGACGGGTCTCCTCAATACGGTGGTCGGCCATCTGCTGTACCCGCTCGTGGAGTGATTTCACTACCTCCACCAGGTCGTTCGGGAGTCCACCGATATCGGCTGCCTCTCCGTTGTCTGATCGCCAACGCTTGAGCAGCGGCGCGATGGTGCTTTTGCTGCCGGTGCCCATATGTTCCCGCACTCGATCCACCGTAGGCTCCTGGCCTTGGGTTTTGATGGCTTCGGCGGCTTTGGCGACATCGTGGAAAGTGACTCCGGCGCGTGCCATAGGGAGATTTCCTCTCAAACTATTTAGTAACGTATTATGTAACACGTAATATAACATTATATTTATGCTTATCAAAGTTTCTTGAGTTTCAATTTTTAACCTTCGATAATCAAGGTTATCGTTGGCTATGGTATTAAGCTGAAAATCTTCTGCTTGTAACGCCGGTACATAGCCGCCTTTCTGGTGACACCGATAGGAATCCAATTCATGAACACCAAACCACCCAAAATGGCCACCGACTTAGCATTACGTAATGAGGAATCGAACCAGATTGCTCATCGGGAATCCGAGTCACTGCGGCACTACCTCCAGGCGGCCACCTCCGATAACACCCGCAAGGCCTACCGATCCGCCATTCGCCAATTTGAGAAATGGGGTGGCCGGTTGCCGACTGACCGAGATACGGTGGTGCGCTATCTGCTCGCCAGGGCCGAATCGCTCAACGCCCGGACGTTAGATCTCCACCTCACCGCCATTAGCCAGTGGCACCATTACCAAGGCGTCACTGATCCGGTGCGCGATCCCCTGGTGCGGAAAACCATGGAAGGCATTCGTCGCACTCATGGCCAACCCAAACGCAAGGCCAAGGCCCTACGCCTGGAACACATCGCACAAATGGTGGATTACCTGCGGTGTTTGCCGGATAGCAAAAAGAAGCATAGGGATATCGCCCTGGTGTTGACCGGCTTTTTCGGCGCTTTTCGTCGCAGCGAACTGGTGGCCATTCAAATCAGTGATCTGAATTGGGAGCCGGAAGGCCTGATCATCCGGTTGCCGCGCTCCAAAACGGATCAACAGGCGACAGGGCTGGCCCGCGCCTTACCTTTCGGTACACCAGGTTGTTGTCCGGCTACAGCAATCAAGGCCTGGATGGATAGCGCTGAGATTGATAGCGGCCCGCTCTTTAGGCCGGTTAACCGCTGGGATCAGGTGACGCCCAGGCCTCTGAACCCAGGGGCAATTAATGACTTGCTCAAAACCCTGGGCAAGGCCTGTCAGTTCGACTTCGTGCCCGAGTTGAGCAGTCACAGTTTTCGCCGCGGCCTCTCCACTTCGGCGGCTCGAGAACGGGTAGACTTCGAGCTGATCAAGAAACAAGGCGGCTGGAAAAGCGATGCAACGGTCTGGGAGTACATCGAAGAAGGCCAGCAACTTTCGAATAATGCCTCGCTGATATTGATGGAAAAGTTGGTCACGCTGATCGACCCCGTATAACCCGTCAAATCACGAATCCCACTCTCAATTCATCTTTGCGTCTCCAGCGCTGCCCGTATCGCTTTCGCCAGATCCTCGGGCTTGCCCTTGCCCCAATAATGCAGGAAATAGTAGGAAGGCGTTTCACCGGTCATATGGTTGTGCAGCGCCACGATGTGGATGCCCGCCTGACGCAGCGTCCGCATCACCGGCTGGATCTCGTCCGCGGTCATGGCAAAATCCCCATCGACGACCGCCTGCTTCTCATTCCCGGAGAAGGCGGCCCAGGTGGACAGGCCCATGGATGCGCCAAATTCCACACCGTGCATTCTGGCGCTGCGCCCGAACGTGAATTTCAGCACCTGCCCGTTAAGGCTGCCCTCGGCATCCAGAATCTTTTCCAACGTCTTGGTGTTGTATTTGCCGGTGATATCGGGCACATCACCCGGAAATCGTTCTTGCGGTACGGGATGCTTTTTACGCACTTGTTTAATGGCATCCCACATGGCCTTGACGCCTTCGGCGAGTGACTCGGCGTTTCGTCCATGGCCGCCGATGTGCATAAAGTAAACCGGCGGACGGTCGAACACGAAATGGTTGTGCAGCGCGGTGATGTCCAGGCCGTGGGCAAAGGCGGCGTCCATGGCCGGGGTGATTTCATCCTCAAACACCACCGTATCCCCCATCACCATAACACCACCCTCCGGCAAGGCCTTGAACGCGGCCCAACTCCCGAGGCCCGCCGGCGGCGGGAACTTCATACCGTCAACGGTGACGGGCACGTCGTCGCGCTTCCAGCCGATACGCACCACGCCATCAGGTTTGGCCGTTGCCTGGGTGCCAGCCGCCTGGCCAATGGCCTTATCATCGAGGCGGCCGGAATCGTCGGCCATTGTTATGGATGCTTGAATGAATAAAGCGCACATTAGAATGAATGCTCGAAGCGGAGACATTGTCATGGCTATTCCTCTTTTTTTGTTGCTGTGAAACATTTTTGGCTGTATTGGGGGGTTACGCCGCCGGGACGCCTGCAAATAACAGATGGTACACAATACCCAGCAGTGCGCTGACTAAAATCATCGGCAACATGCCCACCTTAAAGCGCAACATAGCGATAAAGGCGCCCGCGGCCAGCGCGACGCTGACAATGTGGATGCTGCCCCAGGCGGGTATCAGCAGTAGCATACCATAGGCCCGTACAGTTTCAACCTCGTTAAAGGCGACGTGCACCGCGAACCAGATGGCGAGATTCAGCATCACGCCCACCACGGC
>NZ_JACSOE010000150.1:0-4552 GCF_014349115.1 Alteromonas sp. BZK5
AATTGACTTCACGAAAAAGCCGAATATATGGCAGCAATGAATCACGTTATTAAATCAACACGGTGTCTTGCAATCGGAGAGGGTCCATATATGGTATAACGGAGCACGCAACTAACTAAAAAGGCCAGCAATTGATGCTGGCCTTTTTAGTATGCGACTGCTTCTGTAAACTCATATGTAAATCGAGCTAAAGAAGCTTTTGTAGTCGTTATTTATTCTTTTCAAAATGTTCGAAGTCCACATCTTCCTGCTTCAAACCGGCTTTAGGATCGTTATAAACGCTTTCGTCCAATGCTCCTTCGCTTTTAGCTACAATGCACGACACCATACAGTCGCCTGTAATGTTTACCGCAGTGCGTGTCATATCCAGCAGTCTGTCTACACCGATAATAAGTGCGATCCCTTCAACCGGTAGGTTCACTTGCTGCAATACCATAGCTAGCATGATAAGGCCCACACCTGGCACACCGGCGGTTCCGATTGAAGCAAGGGTGGCGGTAAGTACTACCATCATATAGTCGCCAAGGCTTAAATCGACAGCGTAAACCTGAGCAATAAAGACCGTGGCAACACCCTGCATTATGGCCGTGCCGTCCATGTTAATTGTTGCGCCTAGCGGCAGGGTGAACGACGATACCGAGTTACCTACGCCAAGCTTGTTTTTCGCCGTTTCCATAGTGACGGGCAAGGTAGCGCTACTGCTTGAGGTACTAAATGCGAATAGCGCAGCGTCACGCATTTTCTTCATCAAGATAACAGGGTTTAATCCCGATAGAGCTTTTAGCAGCACTGAGTAGGTTACCAGGCCGTGAAGGATTAACACGCCAAATACTAAGAAGAAATATTTCGCCAGGCTCAGAATTGTTTCGCCACCAATAGTGGAGAAGAGTTTCGCCATCAACACGTACACGCCGTATGGCGCTAAGTTCATGATGATGGTTACAAGACGCATGATTACCGTATTAATATCTTCAAAGATAGCGGTAAGACGCTTGCCCGCATCACCTGTCATCGCCATAGCTATACCAAACAGTACGGCGAACACAATGATCTGTAGCATGTTGCCCTGTGCCATTGAGTTAATTGGGTTGCTTGGGAACATGTTAACGATAACGTCAGACAGGCTAGGGGCCTCTTTCGCTTGGAAAGTAGTTTCTGTTGTTAGATTTAGCCCATCACCCGGAGACACCACTAAAGCTATACTCATGGCTAGTGTTATGGCAATGGCGGTTGTGACAACATAGAGTCCGACTGACTTTGCACCAAGTCTTCCCAATTTACTAGGGTCAGACAGTGTGCTGGTTCCGCAAATTAAGGAAACAAACACAAGAGGAACCACAAGCATTTTTAAGCTGGCAATAAATATTTGGCCGAGAGTGGAAAATATACCTTCTACAAGAATGTTATACGTTGAGAACGCTAAACCGAATATCGAAAACGTAAAATCTCCGCTATCATCAAACAATAATTGGAGAAAGACACCAGTCAAGATACCGGCAGCCATGCCGATAAAGATGCGGGCGGTTAAACTATATTTATGTGCAGATGAAGACATTAATGTTCCCTGTGCATTTTTATATTTTTAATCTTTCGTAGTGTGCCAGATTCAGTTGATTTTTAAACATAAAAAACGACGCAATTGTCAATAAAAGAGGTTCAGGAACGAATTATGTCGACATTAGCGAAAACGCTAAGCCTAATTAGCGCATTATTTATGCTAACAGCATGTGGTGGGGGCGGTTCATCAGTCTCTCGAGATAACACGGATAACGGAAGCGGAGACGGCGGTACCACATCACCAACCTATTCAATCGCTTTAACACTTGAAAATGAAAGTGGAGCAAGCGACAACAGCCTTTCTGAAGACAATAGTCTGTTTGTTGTTGCGACCGTGTCAGATCAAGATGGCAATCCGCATGCAGACGCGTTACTAACCTTTACGCTAAGCAACGAACAACTAGCCGAGTTTGGCAACGACACGGGAACGGCGCGTACAAATTCAAATGGTGTAGCCCGATTACGCCTTAATGCCAGCACGGCTTCTGGAGATGGCGAAATTACCGCTGCGCTCGGTAGCGGCGAAACGGGAACTACCACGTTTTCAGCCACAGCGGTGACAAGCACCGACCCAACAACAATAAGTGTATCGCTAGCCCTACAAAATGCAGCTGGGGAAGCAGATAACAGCTTATCTTCTAGCAACGCATTGGTTGCGCTGGCAACCGTGACTAATTCTGAGGGTGAGCCTCAGGCCGATTTGCTCCTAACTTTCTCATTGAGCAATGATGATTTAGCGACGTTTTCTAACGATACTGCCACTGCACTGACTAATGCAGAAGGCGTAGCGTCGATCGGTATGTCGGTGGGAAGCGCATCAGGGGATGGTGAAGTAACGGCTACTTTGTCAACTGGTGAAGCGGATTCAACTACATTCAGCTCTACGGGCAGTACAACGGTAAGTGAAGAGCCTGCTTCACTAGACCTGTTCGCAAGTAGTATTTTATTGCCATCGAGTGGTAACGACCAAATTGAGCTTATTGCTTTGGTGAAAAATGCGCAAAGTGTGTTGATGGAAGGAGTCGATGTATCTTTTTTCGCTGAGAATGAAGACGGTTTACAAATTCAATTAAGTCAACCTGTTACCGCGGAAGATGGTACTGCTAGAGCATTTGTGTCAACACGAAATAATGCGATGAACAGGCCTGCTGAGGTTTTTGCCCAAGCTGGGAGCCTGCCGGCTGAGAAAATTTTGATTGAAATCAGCGGGACAGAAGTCACTGCTAACGGACCTTCATCTGTTATTCTAAACAGTACAGCCGAATTTACATTGAGAGTGCAAGATTCTGACGGCAACCCATTGGGAAATGAGTCTATAATCATCGAGCCCGGCACGGGAACATTTGACAATACGGCAGTTACCACAGGCGCAAATGGCCAAGTAAGCGTTACATATACAGCCGTCCAATCAGGTACCGACTCATTCAATGTGCGCGCTCTAGGTGCGCTCACTGTAGTTACTATCCAAGTTCAACAAGATGAATTTGACTTCGACAATATTCCACAGTCTGAAATACCATTAAACACGCCAACCTTGGTTTCTGTCCAATGGCTCAAGGATAACCTGCCAGTCGTGGGGCAAGAAGTTACATTTAGTATTTCTCGCGGTGAGTTTGTAAATGGAAGCACAAGTACGACAGATTCAAACGGCGTTGCCCAAGTTTCTATTCAGGCTGATAATGCAGGAATTGCCTCGCTTACCGCAACTGGCCTCGACAGTAGCGATGGTTCTTCGGTTAGTGCGGTAGAAGAAGTTGCGTTTATCGCGGTTGTACCAGCAACCCTCATCGCTGATGCAACGCCAGATATAATAGGGCCAGACGGTCAAACGAGTACTATAACCGCAATCGTAAGAGATCCGAGTGGAAACTTGGTTAAAGATCAAGTTATCAATTTCAATGTTAACGATACATCTACAGGGTTTATCTCACCTTCTCAGTCTCGAACAGACAGTAATGGCGTAGCTTCTACTGTTTTCACGTCAGGGTCTACGTCAAGCGAAGATGCTGTGATTATTTCAGCAGAAGTCGCGAGCAACCCTTCAATTCGTGACACCGTAAATATGACGGTAGGAAGTAGACCGTTTGATATTTCTATTGGTACAGGAAACACACTTGAAGAGCCAGACACAGAAACGTACCTTAAGCGCTTTGCTGTCTTTGTTTCTGACTCAGCTGGGAGACCCGTTAGTGGAGTGTCGTTAACAGCTTCTGCTACCCCAGTTAAGCGAACTGAACCGGACAACAGAGGAATTTATCTAAAAGGACGATGGAACTGGAACGAAGACCGTTCTATTTGGGAGCCAATCGTAACAGCGGTTTGCCAAAATGAAGATGCAAATAGCAATGGTATATTAGACGCCGGAGAAGATACAAATGGTGACACATTCTTAACGCCTGGTATTGTGGGGACTATCTCAGTCGGGGGTAATGGCGTGACCGACATAAACGGGCAAGCTGAATTAATCTATCGTTACCCAGCAAGCTATGGCTACTGGTACGATACCGTCATTACAATATTCGGGCAGTCTAATGGTAGTGAGTCGAGCGCTGACCACTTTTACAGGCTAGGAGTTAGTTCTGAAGACCTGACTAATGAAGGTGCAGGGCTTCCGGCGAACCCATTTGGGATGTCAAACAGCTGTACCGACTTTGATTAAGCTGCACAAGTTATTAAGTAGTATCAGCTGATTCCTTGAAAGAAAGCCCGACGCAAGCGTCGGGCTTTTTGTTTTGATGGTAGCTTTAAAGCAGAATAGGTGCGTAAATAAAGATTGTTACGCCTGTTGGAATGGGTAAACCGAGCCAATTTTAAGGATTTGTGTAAGCTCATCAAGCGCAGTACGAGATTCAATTAGCAGCTGCGGATCGCGCAAGTCATCTTCACCTAATTCATCGCGATAGTGCTTGTCGACCCAAGTGTTTAGGCGAGCGAACTGTGTATCGTTGATTAACGTATTTTGATTAACTGCGGCAAGTTCTTGGTCATTCATCGC
>NZ_JACSOE010000151.1:0-4472 GCF_014349115.1 Alteromonas sp. BZK5
AATTAATCGTAACGACAGTGTGTCGGCAGTTTCAAAAGGCTTTATTAGTGAAGGTATAAGCGGCGAAGCGCTGGTCATTTTTACCGACACAAATTCTCAAAACATCGTTGAACTATTAAAGTATCCGCCGTCAGCTTCCTCAGACCAACTAGCGCTAGAAGCACTAATGGATGTTTCCAATATTCTTATCGGGGCCTGTTTAAACGGTTTGTCAGAGCAGTTAAATGTCGCCTTTAGCCACACGCATCCGGTGCTACTGGGGCAGCACCAAGGACTATCAACGCTTTTAAGTGATAACGTGCAGCGATGGGGCAAGCTCATGGCTATCGAAATAGGTTATGCCATTAAGGCCAGAGATATTTCCTTTGACCTGCTGTTGCTATTTCCTGGTGACGCCATGAACCATATCTATTCTCGGCTGCTCGATGATGACGCTGTCACACAAGACAAGGAAAGTATATGAATGCATCAACAGACGCACTTTCCACCGGTGCTTTAGCTAATTCTTCTCAAGTACCCGCAGAGCTTCTCGATTCCATTGAAGTGGGCATTGCAGTGCTAGACCGCAACTTCAACGTTCAAGTGTGGAACAAGTTTCTTGAAAACCATGGTGCAAAGAAAGCGGAAGCAATCATTGGAGACAGTCTTTTTTCTCATTTCCCGGAAATAGAGGAAAAGTGGTTGAGAACCAAAGTCGACCCTGTGTTCAATTTGAAGAGCCCGGTGTTTATTATTTGGGAGCAGCGCCCTTACTTGTTTAAGTTTGGTTGTAATCGCCCTGTAACCAGTGCTGCAGAGTTCATGTACCAAAATGTGACCATGTTCCCTATTGTTGATAAGCGCGGCAACGTAGAGCGGTTTTGTATGCTTGTTTACGATGTCACTGAGCAGGCGCTTGGTAAGCGTGGAATGGAGCATCTTAACGAAGAGTTGAAAACAGCGAGCCGCGTGGACGGTTTAACTGGGCTATATAATCGTCGCTACTGGCAGGAACGCTTTGATGAGATGCACAAACTTTGTGTGCGCCGAGAAAAGCCAAGTACTGCGCTTATGCTCGATATCGACCATTTTAAACGTATTAACGATACTTATGGTCATCAGGCTGGGGATAAGGTGATTAAGATGTTAGCAGCGCTAATTAAGCGCTGTGTGCGAGAAACCGACCTTGCAGGGCGCTACGGCGGAGAGGAATTTGCCATTATTCTGAATGACTCTTCGGTTGAAGATGCCAAGATAGTTGCCCAACGCATCAGACAATTAGCAAAGCGTTTAGTGGTAGAACACGAAGGTGAGTCAATAAGTTTCACTGTTAGTTTAGGTCTTGCACAATTCTCTCCTGACTTTAAAGGAGCGATGGCATGGCTTGAGTGTGCTGATCAGGCGCTTTATGAAGCAAAAGAAAACGGCCGAAATCAATATCGCATTTATGCAGCGCCTAGCGCATTATAGCGCTAGGCGTAGGGTGTTTTTGAGCTCTTGAAAGGTAACAGGCTTCACTAAGTGGTATCGAATACCTGCCTGCAGCGACGCTTCTTTATCGCTTCTGTGAGCATTCGCCGTAAGGGCGATGATTGGAAGGTCAGGGTGACCTTCTTTCATTATTTTAGCGACTTCCAAGCCATTGATATCTGGTAAGTTGATATCCAGCAGTACACAGTCAAACGCATTTTCACTCACTCTAATAATAGCGTCGTCACCGGTGTAACTCACGGTAACTTCGTGACCCATACATTGCAGCATATACCCCACCATTTCTGCATTAATGGGCTCGTCTTCTACCAGTAACACGTTGGCCTTTTTCGTTGTTTCAACAACTCTTGCGTTACTTGCTGTGAGGTGATGGAGCGCATCTACAAACCGGTTTCTATCTATGGGTTTTACAAAGCTTTGATAGATGGGGAGTTCACTGTTTGCAATAATGTTGGCAATATCTGGGGTTGCTGACAGCACAATAACGGGCGGTACCCGTTCACCAAAAATCGCCTTGAGCGTCCTCACTAGCTCAAGACCATTCATGCCCGGCATGTACAAATCTGCAATAATGCCTGAAAACTGAAGTATTTCTTCGTGCAGATTGAGCAAGTTCGCACCAGATGAAAACGTGCGTGCGCTAAAGCCCTCTTTGGTAATAATTGATTGTAAATGCAGCCTAGATATCTCTAAATCGTCAACTACGGCGAAGGTCGCATTAGACGGTGCTGAATTTGTAGCGGGAAGGTCCTCAATAGGTTTCAGAGGCAGTAAAATTTTAAACTCTGTACCAACTCCAACTGTACTGGTTACCTGTAGTGCACCGCCCAGCTTATCAACGCTGCGTTTAGCTACAGACAAGCCAATTCCTGCCCCCGGGAAGCGCTGACCAGTTGAGTGTTCACCGCGATAGAAGCGTTCAAACATGCGCTTTTGCGTCGCCTCATCAATTCCTATTCCAGTATCACTAATTATAATAACGAGAAAAATCCCTTGGTTTTTCACCAAGGTTGTAACGGTGACGTCGATCAGTCCATTAGCCGTAAATTTAACGGCGTTATCAAGAATGTTAACAACTACTTTAGAAAGGACGACAGGATCCGTTTCTGCGTAATGGGGCACACTGTGACTACAGTGCATATTAAATTCGATTTTTTTGTCTTTTACGCGTACAGAAAACGGCGAGATACATTCGTCGAGCAAGCTGATTAGGTCGACATCTGAAAAGTGCAAGTCGTCTTCAGTGTTATTGGTTAATACATCGGTAAGGTTGTTGGTAAGATTAAGAAGTCGATAGCTGGATTGTTCAGCCTGCTGAATTAGTCTGGTGCGCTCTTCTTCCATGTTAGGAATAAGTTCAAGAGCACTGATAATTGCACTTATTGGCGCTCTGAATTCATGGCTAATTAGCTGCAAAAACTCTTTGTTTTGCAAATCTCTATCGTCATCTACCATGGCAACTCTCAACTTCGATTTACCAAACTTTTTAGGCGACTTGTTTGCGTTACTTTTGTAAAAAAAACATGCAATAAAATACCAAAGTACAATGACGACTGCGCCCAAAATAGTAGTGAGAAGCATCTTATTGCGCAACGCCTTAATACGCAGTAACAACGCGTTTTCTTCCGCCTGCATGGCATTGACCATAGGCAGCAGGGTAAATTGCTGCTGAATACGTTGAGTTGCATCGTCTGTCGGCAACTCAATAAGAGTATGAAGTAAATCTAGTGTGGTTTGCGCGACCTGCCGTGCAGACGCGCTATTCAATCCTTCTTTTGCTATTGCAAAGTCTCTTTCGGATAAAACGGTGGGCGAGATAGTTTGACCTGCACTACTGCGGAGGTATTCAGATATACCTTGAAGGGTGACCTGTAGCTCGCGCTTTAAAATAGTATAATTCGCGGGGCCAGAAAACGCGCTGCTCTCCACCTGAAACGTAAACTGATTGATACTAGACTCAGTGGCAAGAATATTGTCCTCTAAATAACTCTGCTGCTTTAAGGCTGCTATGAGAGCTTGTTGTTTGCTCATCAGCGCGATTAAAACCGCAATGACAACCATAGCGATCAACAGTGCTGTAACACTCACTTTTGAAAAAGTGAATGTCCGCGAAATTGATGATGATTTGCGCTGCGACTGGCCAGCCTGGTTTGAGCTCACGTTCATCCTTGCAAGTAATATGCGGTAGAGATACCTACCTTAAATGTAGGCAACTAACGCTAACTTGCAAGGAAGTAGAATAAAATTACGGTGACTCAACGCGCTTTATGTGGTGCCTAATTGAATACAAAAAGCAAAGGCTGGGAATTACCATGACTGCTGTGAGAATAAAGAACAGGCTCCAATTGCCTTCAAGACTATCTACAACAAAGCCGCTGCTAGAAGCGACCAAAGTTCTGCCTGCAACACTCAGGGAGGCCATGAGTGCGTATTGGGTTGCACTAAACGCCCGATTACACAATAGTGAGATAAACGCGACCATGGCAACGGTGCTCCAAGCCCCTGTAAAACCATCGACAATAACGGTTATGGCTAAAAGAGATGTGGAAGGGCCTGTTTGCGCGATCAGTGCAAATAATAAATTAGACGCGGCCATGGCCACACCCGCAATCATTAATCCGCGGTAAATACCGTAGCGAATGTTAACCAATCCACCTAACAGTGAAAACACGATGGTTACCCACCAGTTGAGCAATTTTGAGTAAGTAGCGATATCGCTATTAGAAAAGCCAATTTCTTTATAAAACACGATACTCATGCGGCCTAGAAAGGCTTCACCGATTTTAAATAGAAAGATAAACAGTAAAAACGACGCCGCTAATTTAACGCCATTTCGATTGAAAAATTCGGCGAATGGCGTGACCAGAGTAGTTTGTATCCAGTGAAAAACGGGAGACTGCTTTGTATCTTTGGCTGTTATCTTTTCAAGCAAGGCTTCACGGTCAATTTGTGGCTCGTTCGCTAAATACGTGGCGCACATTAATAAAGCCATGAGAGCACCG
>NZ_JACSOE010000152.1:0-4444 GCF_014349115.1 Alteromonas sp. BZK5
GTGTAGTAACCATCATGAAAAGGAGGCTTGTCAGAGGGTAATGTTCCAAAGAAACTACCATTGATGAAAATGGTCCGCTCTTTTGAATTTATATAAACCGCATCTCCTTTTTTAGCGACAACCATTTTTAAAAGACTAATATCGTCGTTAAAGTGGTTGTTGTACTTTTTCCCGTCTAATTTTATCAAAGAGCCATAGGTGATTTTTGATACATCAACATCACTATCAAGCAACCAGAAGACTTGTGGCAAACATCTAACAATGTTTTGTTTTTCATACCCAAAACTATATGAGCTTTCAGTAAATGCAGATACGGAAAGAAATGAACAAAGGCAGAGCGCTACAACTTTAAAGATAAATGCTCGATTGAAACCTTTTCTCAGAGAAAACCAAAAATTTGAAAGCATTACTTAACACCTACAGGTTTCGATTTTTCTGGACCATTGATAAATTCATTTATTGCTTCAGGTGTTAACTCTTCGAGACCCATAGAGTCGGCAATATCATCTGTGATATCAAGGGAGTCCGGGGCATTAACAATAGATGACTTATTGAGAACAACGGCATTAGGGGAGTGTTTAATAACTTCTTTCAATAATCTGCGCGCTTCAGATTGGGCCATGAGTTCGATGAGGTCTTGGTTTAATGACATATCAGATTGCGTAATACGGTCACGCATGCTGACCATTAGACGTTGAGATAAATTGGTAAAATCGACAACAACCATGTCTTTGGTTGGGGTAGAAGACTTTTCGTTTTGCTCGAAAATAGTCCACGTTAATGCTGAAGTCGCTGCAGATATAACAACACAAAAAATCAATGGGATGGCGATAGATTTATTCATTAGAAGCTCCAAAAAAGTGACACTAAAAGTGTATTAGTGTCACTAATTGATATTTAGGCAGAACGCTGCTGAGCTTCTCTATCCTGTTCTTTCATAAACTCCTCAATTGCTTGTGGGATTGTAAACCCTTTAGATTCGTAATATCTGATTCGTGTATCTTCAACGGCATTAGAGGTATAAAGAAGTTGTGAAAACCTATCTAGCTTGAATCGTAAGAAGCCTGAGCCTCGATTGGTTGTATAAATGAAGTATTCTGAATACTCTGAGCCTTTTCGATCGAGTGTTTCGAGCATTTTGTAATCATAATCGCTAATGGAGAGCATTTTTTGCTCTTTCATATAGCTAATCGCTTCCTTCCTTTGTTTACCGAGGATTATCGACTCAGAGTTATTGAGAAGTGGAGAACCTAGGCCAAGGTCCAGCAATGATTGTGTGGCTACCCAACAGCATTTGTTAAACTTTCGAAATACTCGATATGCTTCGTCTATAAAGTCTATGACTTTTCGTACTCCTGGGTCAGGAGGCACAATACTGTCCTTTTTAATACTACAAAATTTCCAAAACTCATCAATTAGCACAATTCCATACCGATTTCTGTCCGTAGAAATAAAGTCTTGTTTGAGCTTCATTACCATCATGATTAACACAATCATGCGAAGTTCTGGTTGGTTTTGTAAACCATCTAATTCTAAGCAAGACCAATCACCAGACATTTGTAGATTGGCATCTCCAATAAAATATTTGCCGAAGACACCGTGTCGAGTGTACTTAAAGAACTGGGCTGCCATGTGCTTTACATGTATGTCCTTATTTTCTTCAGCTTCCTTTGCCATGTACTCTGATAAGAGGGTTACCTCAAGTTTATTGCCATGCTGTTGCCATAACTCTAAAACATACTGTTGTAGTTTTGATAATTGATAATCGGTCAAACCTTCTTTAGGTGCGGCCATGTATTCTAATATTGTTTCAATGCCACCGTATTGTTCATCTATGTCAACGATATTAGTGAACGGGTTTATCGATATATCTAAGTCATCGTTAGCAAAATCGATGAACTCACCTCCAACAATATCCGTTGTTTTTCGGTATGAATATCCACTATCAATGATACGAACGATTGCATTACGAGTATAAAGGCCCATCAAAAGATCATTACATAGAACGCTTTTCCCAGAACCTGTAATACCAGCGACCACACCATTAAATGAAGTGTCAGAATCATACGGGTCGTACATAACTGGCTGACCACGTTTAGTATAGAATAAGCTGTTTGCGCCGGGCCCATTCCCCTTAAAATCAGCAACAATAGGTATCAATTCACATGCATGCTCCGTTGTCATCGAAGAAAATTTATGGGTAAATTTTTGTGCCTGAGGAACAATAGCCATAGGGAACTGTAATTGCCAACACGGGCCTTGAGTGAAAGTATCATCTTTTAGAAGGTAACCATTATATTCGTAAAATGTTTTGACCTTCGTTGCCTGTTTAATTAATCCATCTTTTGTATCAGAGCTGAGCAACAGGTTTGTCCATATCTTGATTGGCCGATTTCCGTCTTCAATGCTATCAATCAATACTTGGAAGTTTTCACTCTTCATTCGAATGCGAGGAAACATTGCCCCAAATCTTCCCATGGCTTGCGTTCTTAGTTTTGCGCCTTTTTTTGTAATCTCATCACGTTCTTTCTGGTAATCAGGAAGGTAAATGTGTGTGGAAAGTATGAAAGGCTCAAGGATTTGGTTTAATGAACCCCTAGGATCGCCAATCAAATGGCTAACTTGAGGAAGTAAAGCAACTTCAGGAAAGCGTTGTACAGACATTGATTTTACAAACCGCTCGTTAACCTCTAGATGATTTTTTTCGATTTTAATAGAATCTTCATAGTCGAAAATTTGCTCATTGAGTTCAAGGTTTGGGTCAAGTTGCATTTTGGGGTATTTTGAGGGGTTAAGCATTTGACGCATGACCGCTAAATAATCTTCATGGTTCATTTGTCTGGGGGAACAATTAAGTGACATAAGCGCACTTGCGAAAGAGACTGACAACGTCCTAATCTTGTCAAATTCTTCTTCCGTTGGGATTTTGGAAACTGGGATTTTCATTACGCATATTAATGAAAAGTCTTTAAGTAAAAGTGGATTAGACTCATCAAGACTTTTTTTCGCCCCCTCTTGGTAGAGTTTAACTCGATTTGCGCAATATCGTCGTGCAATATCTGCTTTGACTGGGTCGCTTTTATTACTCATGACATGTGAGCGAGCATTGTAAAATCGAGACAAAATAGGATCGATAAATGTCGATGATGTAAGATGGAAGCTGATCATCGTATCATTCGGATAATCATTCGAAAAAAGCGCTTTGAGATTAAGTGCTGATTGTTCGTTTACACCGCATAAAGGAGCGCAAAGCCAAGCTGCCGCAAGAAAGCTTTCATTGTTATCTCCTTTGCACCAGAATAATTGTGAGTCTGGTTCAAATGAACGAACAGGAAACACATCGTTTAATTTAGATCTTTCAAATAGACTTTGTTGTCGAAGAAGATAATCCATTTCATTGTCCTAGTTAACATCTGAACTAGTAAATGTATTAAGTTTGTCGGGGACTAAAAAACAGATAAAAAAAACCCAGCACATAGCTGGGCTTTCTTAGTGGGTAACGGCCAATTAAACGTTGCTTTCTGCTGCGCCAGTTACACCAACGATAATTGACGCGCCATAGTTCGCTAGAAGCGCAACAAATACACCACCAGCAATACCCATCATTGACTGAGTAACCGCTGAAATACCTAGACCAACCGCAAATGCCACAATCGCAAAGATAGTGCCTAACGGGCCGTCAAGGAAGCTGATAAGTAATTGCAATGCATCGTTCATCTCAGACGTACCTGCGGCTGCAGTATCTGCAGCTGCGTCATACGCGACAGCGGCGCCAGTTGCTAATGCCATTGGAACTAGTACAGCGAGAACAGCGACAGCTTTATTCGTTTTCATAAGGTTTTCCTATATTCACATGAAGTTAAGTTTTTTGTGTTCATTACTCGACGGTATTTGAACTAAATGGCCCCGCAGATTTGTATCGCTCAATTTTAGTATTGTTAAGCGCCCATCTCCTTGGAGTGACTTCTGCAAATGCGGTTTGAGGCATTCTCAGAATTCCATTGGAATCCTCGTATGAATCAAACCACATTTCCAAAACTGTTGCAGGCATCAGTACAGGCTTTGGTTGGTCTACAGGTCGACTCATCAACCCTGCAACCGGTGCCACGTCACGATACGGTGATGTGTTTTCAACATCATCGCTATGCCCCGACGACGGCTCCTCACTATGTGAGTGGCCATTATCCTGAGATGTAACTTGCTTTCCTGATGAATGTTTTAGATGCGTATTAGATGGAAAGTCATTCGTATCTTTTCCACTTTCCGCTAGTTGCGCTGCGTTATATGCATCTGTACATACCCCTTCTTGCGGGTCCGGGCATGAAAACTCGTCGTAACCCCCTACAGCACAACCACTTAAGGCAACAACTCCACCTAATAAAAGGGCATTCTGTAAGTGTTTTTTTATCATCGGTAATTTTCGCTTCATCTCGACTTAACCTTA
>NZ_JACSOE010000153.1:0-4442 GCF_014349115.1 Alteromonas sp. BZK5
TATAGAATTGCATTGAGTCTTCTCCATTTTGGGTTTGGTCGCCTTCCAGCTTAGCCAATAAAATTGGTTAAGCTGGGGAGAAGGCTCAATAAGTATCAAGCCACTAAAGGCGCTCGCGCTGCTCGCTGGGACGCTAATACATGGGCTGCGTCTCTTCGTTCCTAATTTAAGCCCATTTGTTATCGCCCCATAGCTTAGTGTTAGCTACTAGAGGAAATTATGGAAGAATCGTTCTCTTTTTTAATGCAAAATCTATCTTTAATTCTATTGATTGCATTAGCGTCCAATTATTTTATCTTGCACTTCAGGAATCGAAACAGAGAACTTTTTGAGCTTATTGGAAACGAGGTACTGATTAATCGAACTAATAAGCTTCAGTTTACTCTAGCAAGCAAGAAAACTATTCCAATTGAGAGCGTTGTAAAAATTGAGGTTCACGGTAATAGATTAAGCCTCTTTCAAAACACCAGCAACGCAACTGATGTCTGGGTGCAACCTAAGCATCTAGAGAGTGAGATTGAAAAAGCAAAAAACGTGTTTAGCCATGCAGTTTTTTTAAACTGTGGTAGCTAACAACCCAATAAACTCACTCACTACCTTCACTGTGACGCATACACGCGGGGCGGCTTCGCCATTATGCTCAGCGCATATGCGCCTCTTAGCTTAATGTTAGAAGCTTCTGAGAAATCAATGGCTAAATCAGAAATAAGACGATTCTTAAAAGAGATCCGCACTAAGTTTCTCGCTCAATTGAATATTGGAAAAGTCAGGTTTAACTTGGAGTCCCCCGAAATGGCGGACTTTGTAAATAACTTAGACCCTATCAACGCCATTGCTGAACAAAGTCTAGGATTTATCTGGCGTTTGAAAGACGAATCAGGTGATGCCACTAATATAGAGGTAGAAAATAACCCAGATATCATTGTTAACATGTCTGTTTGGGAAAGCGTAGAGTCCCTTAAGAACTTCATGTTCAAGACGCATCACGTTGATTTCCTTAAGCGTAAAAAAGAGTGGTTTTTGCCCTTAAGCGAAGCATCTTATGTGCTTTGGTGGATACCGAAGGGTCATATTCCAACCCTTCAGGAAGCTATCACTAAATTAGACCATCTTCGGGAAAACGGAGAATCTCAGGATGCATTTAGTTTTAAAAGTAGTTACCCCAAGCCTGAATTGGAGAATCATTGATGTTTCCAAGATCAGAAGGCAAACTAGTAAGAAGCTCGAACTGGCCGTTGAAATACGTAAGCACGGATCCCGACACGTAGATTCTAATTTTCGCACACGAGTTTCACATCTTATATGGCTGCCGTGTTCTCTATTAGATAGTTTAATAAGAAAGGATATTTTATGAACTTATCGTTTTTACTTGTACTTTTTATCTCTTTTTTCACAATAAATATCCTACCTTGGGTTCTAGCACTTATATCTAAAAAGGCTTCTGGTAATAACAAGGTCATCTGGTTCTTGATGTCGTTTTTATTATCATGGCTGGGCTTTATTGTTTATTACTATCTTGTGATTAAGCCAGAATGGAAAGCTGAGTTAGAAAGAAAAAAATCAAAAAGAATACTCAGAAATGAAAATGGAATGCCTATTAAAATGTATGAGCAATCTTAAGGTTAAAATTGACACGCATTTTATCAACGCTTATATGTAGATGAACACTAGTGATAGCCTAAATCTATATTTTGAAAATTTACGAAGGAACGACAATGCCTATAAAAAAATGGACTTTACAATACCTAGTCGCATATCCCTTGCTGGCCACTATTTTTGCCAGTGTTCAATACTTTAAAGGCCAGTCTTTTTCCTACTCTCTTGAATTCGGGGTTACATGGGCTTTTATATCTATTTCTATATTTGCAGCTCGCCGCATTTACAATTTTAAAAAGCGGATCCATTGCGAAATATGCAACGATATACAAAATCATAAGACCATTGAATAATCGAGCGCGCTATTTCAGTTGAGTACTCAACCTTAATTTCATGTTAAAAAAACGGGTAAAAAAATGAAAACACAAACCTTACTTATCTATTTTTTCTTTTCCTTGCTAGTCTCTTTCTCGTGTGAAGCCTCTACGCGTTCGCTAAAAATAGAAGATGATGGTTTTGTTGCTACGTATTACTCTTCAGAGTCACAAGAACGTAAAGTTGGCGTTTTAGTGCTTGGAGGATCCGAAGGCGGCGTGCCAGAAAAGCTCGCTAGTCCAATCGTTGAAGCGGGATTCCCTACCCTAGCTTTAGCTTATTTTAAGGAAGAAGGCTTACCACCAGAGTTAGAGAGAATACCTCTTGAATATGTAATTCAGGCTATGTCGTGGTTAAAATCACAACCAGAAACCACGCCGGACGACATTATTGTAGTTGGCTGGTCGAAAGGCGCTGAACTGTCACTTCTTCTAGCGTCAAAAGAACCAAGTATTTCAAATGTGGTTGCTATTGCGCCTAGCTCTGTTGTTTGGGCAGGTATTTTGAAAGATTGGAGTAAAGTGCCTGGTTCCAGCTGGACTTACGACGGGCAAGACTTAGCGTTTGTTCCTTTCAACCCGTCGGGTGAAGTTAATGGTTTGCTAGATCTCTATACGCAATCTTTAGAAAATCGAGCAGACAACGGTAAAGCTAATATTCCTGTACAGAAAATCAGCGCCGATGTTGTGTTAATGACTGGCGAAAACGATGAAATTTGGCCCTCGCCTACTATGGCTGAAACAGTTTGTGAAAAAATGAATGCGCGCACTAAACATAAGTGTAAGCACATAAACTACCAAGGGGCAGACCACATGCTTAACTACGAGTTCTTAAAAGAGGGTAGCGATATGAACCAAACCTTTATTAAGATGCTTACTAATCACAATAACCACTAGTCAGCTTCTTCAATAAAAAGAATCATATGACCATTGATGAATTCAATCACTATTGCAAAGCACTCCCCCACACTACTCACGTCGTTCAGTGGGGGAGTTCAGAAGTATGGAAAGTAGGTGGTAAAGTCTTTGCTATAGGGAGCATTAGCAAGGACGGACACCCTGCTTTTACCTTTAAAACATCTGAGCAAAACTATTATTTTCTGGAAGAAAAGCCTGGCTATAGGCCTGCGCCCTATCTCGCTAGTCGTGGAATGAAATGGATACAACAGTACAATTGCGAGAGTGATGAAGATGAAGCGTTAAAATACTATTTAAGCGCATCTTATAAACTAGTATCGTTAGGGTTAACCAAGAAAATGCAAAAAGAGCTTGGTTTAAATCAACCTCAATAAAGGTGCTTACACCATGTTCAAAGCAAAAGGCTTTACGCGCAATATTCGCCCTTATGTAGAAGATGAGTTGGCATTAGCCCGCAATGAGCAAAATTACGGAAATAAGGCTGAAGCCTTCGCTCATTTGGAAAATGCCCACGTTCTTGGTCAAGCCTCTACAAGGCTACACGTTAAAGTACACGTTCAAATGCTTTTATGGGCAGTGAAACAAGGCAATATTGGTGAGTTTTTTGGTCAACTTTTCAGAATTGCGGGCGCTGCCACAAAAACTGTTTTTGGGCTAGTACCTCATGGAAATACAGGTGGCGCTAACGTTAGCCCATTTAAGGCAATGCCAATTAAACCAGACTTAAATACGATCATAAAAAAAGCGCGTTCGAATGAAAATTAAAATTAACGTTGTCGATGCATTTACTAATGTAAGGTTTAAGGGCAATCCTGCTGCAGTAGTTATAACGGGTAAATGGCTTAGCGATGAAAAAATGCAAGAAATCGCTGCTGAAAATAACCTTTCAGAAACCGCCTTTTTAGTTGAAGATGATAATGGCGTATTTGCTATACGTTGGTTTTCCCCCATGACGGAAATCGACTTCTGTGGCCACGCAACGCTGGCATCCGCGTTCGTAATCTTTAGCGAAAATTACCAATTACCGCATATTTCTCTATTCGCCAAGTCGGTTGGGATGATGAAAGTCGTTAAGAAAAACGACGGATTCATTCAAATGGACTTCCCCAATAGAATGCCTCACCCAGTCAACGATGTGCCTGAAGCGTTACTACAAGGGCTTTCTATCAAGCCCAAAAATATTTTAAAAAATAACCAAGCTTACTTTGCTGTTTATTCTGACGAAGACGACGTTTTAAGCGTAATTCAAGACAGCGAGCAGCTTAAATCACTCGCCCCCTATGATGTGGTAGTGACAGCGCCTGGTACGCAATTTGACTTCGTATCCCGTTACTTCTGGCCTGCGAACGGCGGTGATGAAGACCCGGTTACCGGTTCAATCCACACTGGGCTAGCGCCTTATTGGGCAAAAGTATTTGGACGATCAAAACTTATGGCTTATCAGGCATCTAAACGATGCGTATTTCGGTGAATCCGATCGGTCGTTTCGGTTTTATCCGATCACTTTTTCATCTTCTTTTTCGTCCCTGCCAGTTTTACCTTAAGTGATCGGAT
>NZ_JACSOE010000154.1:0-4421 GCF_014349115.1 Alteromonas sp. BZK5
ACCAGCAGTAGGTGAAGCATCAACCAGATAATCCGATGAGATGCCGGTCTGTCTCACTCTCATGCAAAGGTAAGATCAACCATTTAATCCGCTTACCCAAATCGTTATGGTTGCCGCCGTAGTAGGTGCATTCGCAGCACCGCTAGGGCTATCTCCTGAGTTTGTAATTGAAAACGTGCGCTTTGAATTACTCATTGCAGCAGTCTTGTTCGTTGTTCTGATTTCCGGTTTTCTGAACCCGTCAGCTAATTTAGCTGGTACACACGGCCCCTTACTGCCCTTAGTACCTCTTATTGTTGCATCTGGCGGCCATCCCATGGCGCTCGGTCTGCTCATTGGACTCTTTGGTTTTATTTTAGGAATAACGAAGGGCGGCAGTGTTCTTGCTAGGCTAACCAGTAACGGTGTATGCGGTGGGTTGCTGTTGTACTTAGGGTTTATAGGCATTACAGGCCAGGTGAAGAAACTCTTTGCGTGGGCAGAAAGCTTCGATATGGCTTACTTAGCCTTCGTGGTGATCATAGCCACTATTTTAATGTATGCATGGCTAGAGCATATTCAAAAGCGCTGGCTAGCCATTCCGCTTGGTGCGGTGATGGCGGCGGTCATTGCGTTTTCCTTCGGTGCGCCATTTGAGTTCACAACGTCGCCGGGTATGCCTAACTTGAACCCTGCTTATTGGTGGGGGGAAGACACAGGTTGGAAACTAGGCCTGCCAGACTGGTCACATTTCATTGCTGTGCTGCCTTTTGCTGTGCTGGCTGTGTCTATGTGGTCGCCAGATTTCTTAGGTCATCAAGTCTTCCAAAAGCTTAGCTACCCTAAAAAAAGTGAACGAGCGCACATGAATATAGATGACACCATGATTGCTGCATCTAGTCGTCAGGCAGTGGGAAGCCTACTGGGAGGGGGGAATATCTCATCTTCGTGGGGGACCTACATTATTCCGGCTTCAATCGCGCGCAGACCCATACCCGGTGGTGCATTAGTTACTGGGTTTTTGTGCGTTGTAGCGGCACTTTGGGGTTACCCCATGGATTTAGCAATTTGGCCGCCAGTGCTTTGCGTTGCGCTTATTGTTGGGGTCTTTCTGCCGCTTATGGAAGCCGGTATGCAAATGACGCGTGAAGGTAAAACGACCCAGTCTGCCGCATTGGTAGTGATTTCATCTGTATTAGTTAATCCAGTATTCGGATGGTCTTTTACCATGCTTTTGGATAATTTGGGGCTCGTTGGGTGTAAAGATAGAGCTGGAGAACTCGGCAAAGCAGGGCGTTGGCTAATTCCAGGAATTACGTTTTTGGTGCTATGTACCGTTATGGCACTAATTGGTATGTTCCCGGGGGTGCCCGCGATTATGGAAACCTTCAGAATGTGATGAGGGCTTTAGGGTAAGGTTACTCTTTTAGAGTTTAAGTTACTGAAACCAGATAGGCTATTACGCGAACGGCGTCGGAGGTGTTTCTCCACGCCGTTTTTATTTAATTTATTATACTGATATCCCTCATCCACTGAAGTTACGTTTTTACCACATAAATCAAGCGTTACGCGTACCGCAATTTACTTGTCCCAGTAGGGCGTACTTTCAAAATAGCTTGATAAAAAGTCAATGAAAACCCTTAGCTTATTAGAAATGAGCTTACGATGAGGATAGACTGCATACAAAGAGATAGCTTGCGGTACGAAATCGTCCAGTATGGACACGAGTTCCCCGTTTTTGAGCGCTTCACCGGCAATGAAGGTAGGTTGAAGTATATAACCTTCACCCTGCTTTGCTACATTGGTTAGGACTTCTCCATTATTGGCGGTTAACTTGGGCGTCACAGTCTGGGCATTTGCTTTAAGCGCCGCAATAAGCACTGATTTATCGTTATCATAGTTGACGTAGGAGTACTCAAGATAGTGTTCTGGTTTTAATTCGGCTGGATGTTGCGGTGTGCCATATTTTTCCAGGTAGGCTGGTGAAGCGCACAGGGCCAGCTTTATCGTTGTGATTTTCTTGGCCACCAGCGACGAGTTAGCTAGGTGACCTGCACGTATTGCTACATCAAACCCTTCGTCTATCACATCAATCTTTCTATCGTTTAGCTGCAAGTTTATCGATACGTGAGGGTGTGCTTGTTGAAACGCACTGAGTGCACTCGCTAAATGTAATGTTGAGAAAGAGACAGGGGCACTTACATGCAGAACTCCCTTTACTTCCGTATTGAGCAACCCAAGCTGACTTTCCATATCGGTTACGCTTTCTAGAATATGATTTGCATGTTGCAAACACTGCTGACCAGCCTCGGTTAGGTGAATTTTTCTTGTAGTGCGATTGAATAAACGCGTATCAAGTTGCTTCTCTAATTCGGCAACATACTTGCTTACGAGTTGGTTTGACGTGTCTAGCTTTTCTGCAGCTTTTGTAAAACTGCCTTCATTCGCAACAACGCAGAAGGTTTTCAGGAGCGATAATTTATCCATCGTTTAGCCATTCGCCTCTATAAACAACAAATTGTTGGTAATAATTCAATATTTAACCGCTTTATTCAATAGGTGTTGGTAACTATTCTATATGCATCAGGTTAGCGCTGTGCCAACTCAATGAAGTCAGGCGGAGCGTTCATCACTTTTTAGATATTACACTTTCAATGACGAGAGACTTTGAGGATTCAACAATGAACAAGCAGTTTCTGAAAAACATTTTTACTTCTAACAGCAGTATTTCTAGTTTGTTTTTACGTGTGCCTGTGGGCATTATTCTTACCGCACACGGCGCACAAAAGCTTTTTGCGTGGTTTGGTGGTTATGGATTAGAAGGCACAGGTCAGTGGATGGAAAGCATTGGTTTAGCGCCAGGCTTTTTAATGGCATTGCTGGCCGGCAGCGCTGAGTTTTTTGGCGGGCTAGCGCTTATTATAGGTTTTCTAACACGCCCAGCCGCTTTAGTAAGTGCATTCACAATGGTGATTGCGATTTTTAGTGTACATGCAGCAAACGGTTTATTTATGACTAACAACGGTTACGAGTTTGCACTAACGTTACTTGCTGCAACAGGTGCGCTAGCTATTCAAGGTGGCGGTAAACTTTCAATCGACTCTCTTATTAGTCACAAGCTTAATAAATAGCGGTTGTGAGATTCGACGACCAACGAAACCGGCCCAAATGCGCCGGTTTCAATGGCTATAGAGCCCTTATATCAATCCGCGTAGATAATTGCCCACTCAGAAGACGCTGGCAAGTTTCCTAGCGAAGCGTGGGAATGTAGGAATGGTATTCTCTACATCTAACAAGGTATAGTTTTATGCAACAGCGAACGCAAACTCGCCCGTCTGTGAGAATTAACACCGCTTATATTTCTCATGGTGGAGGGCCGCTTCCACTTCTTGAAATGCAGTCAGTAGGAGAGGCGAGAATGTCTGCCTATCACATTGAAATGATTGAAGCGCTCAAAGCATTATCAACAGATTTACCCAAACCTGATGCAGTCATAGTGATTAGTGCCCATTGGGAAGATACTGAAGTCTGTGTAACTACTCACCCAGAACCTTCCTTGATTTATGACTATTATGGCTTCCCTAAAGAGGCGTATTCCCTTGAATATCCGGCCAAAGGGGAAGTAGCACTCGCAACTTTATTACTAAAGCGTTTAGCAGGGCAAGGCATCGCTGTACGGGAGGATAGGGCACGTGGTTTCGATCATGGAATGTTCATTCCCCTAAGTATTATGTATCCCAGTGCCGATGTACCCTGTATTCAACTATCCATTACGTCTGATTTGGATTCTAAACAGCATGTGCTATTGGGGGAAGCAATTAGGAAAGCTGTTGAACTCGGGGTAGAGCCTGTAAATAGTGAAGCAAAGAACGAAGTGAATATTTTAGTATTGGGCTCGGGGTCTTCTTTTCACAATATGCAGGGCTTTTTTGATAGCTCCGATGAGGCATTGCGAAAAGCAACGCGCTTTAATAACTGGCTTCAGACAACTATGCAGACCAGTGCCTACAGCGAGAATGAACGCAAAGCTCGTCTTGTTGAATGGTACAGCGCGCCGGATGCGCGATACGCCCATCCTAGAGAAGAGCACCTTCTCCCTCTCCATGTTTGTTATGGTGTTAATAATAGAGCAGCTGATAAAGCCATGTCTTTAACGCTTCTAACCAAACCTGCAAGCATGTTTGTGTGGTGTGATTGACCAGTGCTTCACATTGCCGCGTCAGTGCAACACCTGATTGAATAACGCCTGCGTTAAACGAGAGCAATTAAATTTTGAACACTTTGATTATCAATTGGTCGTTTGAGTAAAAATGTTAAAATTAGTACTTTACAGTCCCACGTAAATCATTAAGATACGCAGCACTTCAGGAGAGTTGGCAGAGCCCGGTTTAATGCACCTGACTTGAAATCAGACGTGGGGTCAAACCCACCGGGGGTTCGAA